>JAKMFF010000131.1 GCA_022425585.1 Candidatus Poseidoniaceae archaeon | reverse complement strand
GCGATATAGAGGCAGCATAATCCCACAAGCCCAACAATACCCCTTGTAAACGATGGGGCATCCCACGGCCCACTAGGGGCGACATCAAACAGTGTTTGCACCACCATTAGCAAACCAGCAAGTGTGTACCACCGCCACTCCGGTTCATTCGCCATGACCACGCATGTTGGGTTATGCTTGAAAGGTTGTACCCTTTGGGATTCTATATGAGCGAGGTTGAAGATGCAGTTATCGTTGCGGGCGGATTGGGGAGTAGAATGCTGCCAACCAGTGCGTATTTACCAAAAGAAGCATTGCCATTAGTTGACGTACCGGCATTTATTCATTTGGTGCTTGAAGCCGCCAATGCTGGAGTATCAAGAATTCATATAATCACGTCACCAAAGAAAAATTTCCAAAATTTTTTCCAAGACAACGGGGTTTATTCACAATTACGACCTGACATAAGTGAAGGGCTATTCTCCCCGTTTGAGGGTCTTGAATTTTACATTCACGTCCAAAATGAACCCTTAGGACTAGGTCACGCTTTAATGCAATCTTTATCTGCAATTAGCGGACCATTTATTGTTCTTTTAGGAGATAATATTATTACGCGAGAGTTTTCTAGCATTACCAATTTTAAACCATCAGATGCCTCCAAAAAACTAGTAATGGCATATGAAGAATTTAGTTTACCTTGTGCTGGAATCTATTCATTACCCGAATCAGAAGTAGTAAATTACGGAATAGTGAAATTAGACAATAACCGTATAACAGAGGTTGTTGAAAAGCCAAACCATTCAGAAGCCCCTTCAAACAAAGCCTTGTGCGGACGCTATATTTTTGCTGCAGACTCACGAGATTTACTGACTAACGTGTTTAGTGTAGATAATTATGGTGAGATGCAAACTATAGAGTTACAAAAATATTGGATGGAATCGATAGGTTATATCGCAGTTGATTTGAGTGGATACCAATGGTATGATTCCGGTAATCCGCTAAGTTGGCTTAAAGCCCAAATCGATTACGGCCTACGCAATTTAGATTACTCATCCGAATTAAAAACCTGGCTTAGTGATAGGCTGAAATGATTTATCTTTGCCCCGGTTTCCAAAATGACAACGGCATTGGAGCCTGATTATTGACGCAGCGGTTTGCTAGGTGGTCGGCTCTTTCATTCCATCGATGTCCTCTGTGTGCCCTGACATGACTCCAGCTAAGTTCGCGTAGAGCGCCTACTTCTTGCCACAATTTTTGGACCACAGCCACTAGTTCTCTGTTTGCCTTGGCTTTCCAAGTCCCCGTTGCTAAATTACCAGCATACTGAGAATCTGTATGAATAATTGCCGACCGATTTCCACCCTCAATTAGTAACCACCGTAATGCTTCAGCAATGGCGGTTAATTCTGCGGTATTGTTTGATCCAACTTCCGCACCGATGAACGCTGAGTCGGATGATTCAGTGATTACAGGGCCCCAAGTTTCTTCAAGAATTTCTCCGCTGCCCTTGCCAAGTCCATTGTCCCCAGTAACAATTACTACACTCCAAGCGGCTGGAGTTGTAGCAGTTACATCTCTATTTTCTAAGCATGAACCATCTACATATAGTGCATAATGGTCATTTAATGTTGCCAATTTATTCACTCGCCAATCTCAGCTCGGTATGCCGCAGCATCCATTAGATTAGCAAGTTGGTCAGGATTATTGATGGTCATTTTGATTATCCAACCATCCCCATATGGGCTAGTATTCATCAATTCAGGAGTATCCTCTAATTCTTCATTTACTTCAGTAATTTCTCCGCTTAATGGTGCAAAAATAGGTGACGCAGACTTTACTGATTCAACTACAGCAAACTCGCCCATGTCGTCAACAACCATCCCGCCATCAGGAAGTTCGATGTAAACAATGTCAGTAAGCGCATTTTGAGCATGGTCTGTAATACCGATAGTAACAGTGTCACCATCTACCTTCAACCATTCATGTTCTTTGGTATAATACAGACCTTCGGGAACCTCACTCATTGTATCGCCTTGTCCGATGGTAGGGAAGAGGATTCTTGAATATTCGCAAAGAATCTACTCTGCTTCTTGAGCGATTTCAGAAGTCAGTACCTTACTTTCCAATTCCGCCCATGCATTACCGACTTTATTTTCACGTTCAGCTTGTGATAATTCATCTTGAATCCTAGTTTTCATTTCTTCTTCTGTTTCATTTGGAAAATATTGAGCAAGCACTGAGGTTTCATAATTTACCAACCTAGATAGTATCAAGAAGACAACTCCGATCAGTAAAAAAATATGCCCAACTCCGATTTCATCAAGAGTCATTCGTTGTTCAGTAATAGCAAAACCACAGACTAGGATTAGTCCTAAACCAGTGCCAAGTAGCACACGGTTTGCGGCTTTGCTTGGCTCGTCCATGAACTGGCCAGTATGACATGAGTGATGAATTAAACGGGACTAGTATGTCTCGCGCATCAATTTATGAATTTTATATGGCAATAGAGCCCTGTTTACCGGAGTGACCTCGAGAATACGGCCATCGTCTCTACGTCGTATGTCTTGTAGCAGTGGGTGTCGACTTTTCTTGTGAAGGGTTAGCAAGGTTGGCTTGTCCATTTCTAGAGCACCCCTTACGCAGTTGACGAAGGCTTCACTTTCAACGGTAAATTTACCAATTTCATCAATGACTAACACTTCACTTTCTTCCTTGGCGTATTCGATTGCAGGAATTGCCACTCTTTCCAAGGCTTCAAGATCTAACC
>JAKMFF010000120.1 GCA_022425585.1 Candidatus Poseidoniaceae archaeon | reverse complement strand
CCAGTATACGTCCATATTGACCATATTTCGGCATCTAGACCCGATGAAAGCCTTCTACATCGAATGTATTCTAGCCTTGTTGGATATGACATACCAAAAAACTCGGTTGAACTAGTGAGTAAAATGGTTGATTTTTCTCGTTCTTTTAATAATAAATTGCCACTTATTGTAATTGATACTCCAAATGTGGAGGGAAGTGTACTATCTGTTGCACTTAGGGATGTATTACCGTCCTTAGAACGTCTACAGGCAGTAATTGTCGTAGTTGTAGAACCAAAACAGAGAATGAATATTCCAGATTATTTATTGAATACATTTGCCAACGAAGTCAGTATTAACCCACTAACTGTAGACGAAGTACAAGTATTGGTAGAACGGCGTATTTTATCGGTTACTAGTCAGCCATTCAGTCTTAGCTTTGATGATGCTAAAATAATACATCAAAAAACCTCTGGAATGCCGATTAAAATCGTTAAATTCATGCGTGATGCAATAGATAACACGATGATGAACAAGGATAGAATTGATTTTTCAATTAAAGATGATGTTATAGAATCTCAGCCAGAAGTAACTCAAGACTTCGGATATGCCGAAGAAGAAACTAACTTAATAGTTGATTCAATTGATGACCAAACAGTAATTGACGCATCTATGCCATGGACTGAAAGAGATGAGTTAAGTGAATTAACTTCGCAAATAGAGACTGCTAACCCGTTTGGTTTTGAGCTGGATTTAGACGAGTTGTCAGAATCTCAACAATTTGATGAAGAGGTTCAAGAACATACATTTTCAGCATTTCCTTCTAATGATGATGCCATTACTGAAACAATAAAACCACGCCCTCACATTGATGCGGGAGCTTTTGGCGGACTGTTAGGGAGGACACGAGACTTTGCTGAACTTGAGAAATCTGAACCAGACCACATGGTCAATGAAATGGAAACTCAGGGAGCAGAACTTTGGGTGTCCAAAGAGATGATTGAAGCAGAAGAAAAAATAGAATTTACTGCCGAAGACTCGGCAGAATTAATTCACGATGAGATCGGTATTGAGTCAAATGATGAACCGTTTGAATTGGCCCAAAATCAAACAATAGAGGGCTTAGAGGAACCTAACCACGGTCAAAATTTAGGAGTGTTGTCTAGTCAAATCGCCACATTATTGGCTCCGCTGATAAATAATAATACAATTTCAGGTGATTTTGATACAAGTTCCAATCGGTTCATTAGCGCATTAATGGGTATGTCAAGTCAAAATTTTTCAGCCAAAACCGATTATCCATTAGACCCATTGGCTCTTTCTTCATTAACTTCTAATGAATCATATGTTTTGTCAATTGCTAGATTAAGGAGATATTCTCCCAGCGATAAAGAAATATTGACTCATCTGTCGATAAAAAGGCCTAGGTTGTCACAAATAAGTAATAAGTTACTAAAATTAGGAATATTAAATGTTAGAATGAAAGGCCGGAATCGCTATTTCGAACTTACTCAAGCAGCCAAAGCGCAATTAATTGCTTGGGGCATTATTGGAGGTGATGAATGATGACTTGGAGTATTTCGTGGTCATGGCAAGCACCTTCTAGAATCTCATGTATTGCAGCAGTTGAAGGTGGAGTTGTGATAAGCAATGGTCTAGAACTGCATCTATTAGAATCAGATGGCAGTAAAAGGTGGTCAATTAAAACCCCATTCAAGGTTCATTCAATTCACTATAATAACGGTATTTTAGCAGCCTTAGCAGCACATGGCTTCTATGTAATATCAACTACTGATGGAAGTATGATTCATGATGGTAGGTCTACTTATGGTGGGTTTAATGATGTCATGAGTAGGCCAGGTGGGGGTTGGATTTTATCAGGTAAGGAGGGGCAATTGCACTTATTTTCTCATGAGGGTATTGGCATTAAAAGATTTGAAACAGGCAAGGTTAGAAGATTAGTCGGTTGGTTGGACAGAGAGCATATTCTATGGCAATCAGATGATGGTTTGTTGTGGTGTGGCCGATTAGGTAATAATTACGCAAAAAGGTGTTTAGAAGATCGCACCTGGAGTTGGGTTTCTCGTTTAGATAGCGGGCGTTTGGTACTTCAGACAAGTTCTGGTGAGATTTGGGAAGGTATTCCACACCCATTTGGCTGGGATCATATTGAAAAATTACAATCCGATTCTTTGGAACCAATGGAAGGGATTCGCTGTGGAGATGGAT
>JAKMFF010000116.1 GCA_022425585.1 Candidatus Poseidoniaceae archaeon | reverse complement strand
GGTGGCGCGGTTGTCACAGCAGGTGGTGGTGGTGGCGTGGTAAGCGGTTGGGGCGGAGTTGATGCTGGCGGCCCGGTCATTGCAGGTGGCTCAGGAGTCTGCATTGCCACTGGTTGTGGAATGTTGATCGGTGGTGCTGGCGGTGCAAGAGGTGTTTGAGTTTCAGGTGAAGGCATTGGAGGTTCGGGGAGGGCGGAGAGTTCGGAGGTTGGGCCACTCTGGCCAGGTAAGGCTTCCAATGTACCATCATCAGCCATCACTATAGTGGGCATCTCTTGTACAACTGGCTTGGCTAATGAATCATGAAATGTGGTAATTGATTGTGTATCGAATTCTCTGGTCTCCATATACTTGGCAATTGTAGGGCCAATCAAAGCCATACTCGCTCTAAACATTGGGCGATTGGAGCCGTAGCCGGTAAAATGAACCCTATGCTTTGATCCACTAGTTGAGAACTCCAAAGTGTGCATTTCAAGATGCATATACGCCCACCCAATCAGGCCACCGGCTAAAATAAGTTGACCAAAGAACCCTAAGAACGGGATGAATGTAGCCACTAATCCAACAAGAATAGCGGAAATCCACATCCATTGATGTTTGTGCATTAACTCATTGTGGCTATGTGTGAATCCGGTTAATTCATTTTTCATTACCGTTTTGACGTTTAATCTACGTTGTCCGTCATCATCGTAAGTAACCTGAATTATTCTAATTAAGTTATCACTAATAATAAGCGACGTATTCCGTCTACCGTCAATTGATTCATTGAGTGGAAATTCTTTAACCTCTTCACCTGAAATTGCCATTACAGGAGCGACTCTAACTGGTAATGTCCATTGTTCTATGGCCGCAGGCGTTTCCTCGACAGGTGATTGCTCCTCTGGTTCATCACTTGTTGTAGGTTGAATTTCCTCAGTTGCAGGAGTTTCCTCCTGTGCTTCTAGCGGTTCATCTGACGTCGCAAATGGGTCTTGGTCGTCGTCTGGCCACGCTTCGGGTGCATCGCTCATATTACCGCCAAAGCGGGTTCAATTCATTATATGCGCGTTGGATTGATACTTATCGATGGACTTCTGCAAGCCACGATTTGACATCATCTCGATCACCGTAGCCTTTGCCTGCTTTGGTGCCAACTACTGTCTCGATTGCTGCTTCTGAAGCAATATCTAGTGTTTTATCACTGATAGTACCATTGTATACAATCGCGATTGCCCCGTCAGCTTCATTTGCTGCATTGGCCAAATCTTTTGCGCCAACTGGCTCTGAGACGGTTCCATCCATCATAACGAAAACTGCTTTTCTTGCCTCAAGGTCATCAAGGTGAGTGAAGAATTCTTTGACTTCATCTGGCGCACTTTTACTCTCAAAAGTGTCTTCCATACCTTCAGCCCAGTTCTTATCTTCGACTCCAGCCTTTTTGTCGTCCTTGTCCTGTTGCTTTTTGATTTGTCGAGCAAATTTAGCTGCTTCAACCTTCATTGACAAGCACTTAGTTACAGTCTTTTGTGGTAATAATTCCCACTCTTGACCAACTGGTGCCTGAGCGACGAAGTCGACTTTCATCATTTCATTAAGTTGGCTAAACAGCATTTCGCCGCCACGGTCGCCGTCGATTGCTAATACTACGGTTTCTTTGCCATTTGCCAAATCAATCAACTCTTGTTTTATGGACCCTGCCCCGTCGGCTGATATTGCATTTTTAACTCCGCAATTAAGCAGGTTTCTAACATCATTTCTACCTTCAACTACGATAAGTGATGATGACGATTCGATATTTGGGCCACAAGTCAGGCCGTGGAATTGCTTTGCTGTGCCGACAGTTAAGACCGACCTTACTTCCTCAATTACAGTCTTTGATGCTGCTTCGCCAGAATTGACTAATTCCAACAATAGTTCCTTAGCACGGTCTACGACACTGGTTCGCTTAGTTGCTCTAATATCTTGAATTTCCTTGACTATTATTTTAGCTGTACATGGGCCGATTCTATCGATAGTTTCCAATGAAGATGCGATAATTGCAGTCTCTACATTGTCAAGGCTGCTTGGAATCATGATCATACCATGGACCTTGCCGCCTTTGTTTTCCATTTCTACATCAACGTGTCCAATTCTAGCGGTTCGTTGGAGTTTTCTTAACTCTAACTCGTCGCCTAGCAGGCCTTCTGTTTGACCCATTATCGCACCGATGATGTCCTTTCTTTGTACGGTTCCGTTGACTTTTATGTCAGCACGAACCATATATTTCATTGCTTTATTACTCTTCGAGGGGTTGCCACCTCTGTTGTGTTGTTTTCTTGACATTTGAATATCTCCTTTTAGTCCACAGACTACTCAAAATGGCTCAAGGGAAGCCCTTTGAGCCAAAACCACCGGCTAAAAGTCGGTGAATGAATTGGATGTGAACAAATATACGGCAGCGCCCATCATTATTGAATGCTCTTGTCAAATAATCAATATTTTATGGGTTTTAATAGAGCAACGAATTCAATAATAGTAAGTGCATGGGAGTGTTGTGTCCGAACCTATATCATATAGCCTTGAGGCGTTTCACAGTACTATATCTGTGATGCTCGTCGATAAAGTGCTTACGCGAGAAGAAAAGCGTTTGGTGATTAAACTGGCCAGCGCTTTGGGTTTGAGTGAAAATGAACCTTCTGAGATTTATCAAGCAGTAAGGACCGGTGCTAAGGTCGAAGGCGG
>JAKMFF010000111.1 GCA_022425585.1 Candidatus Poseidoniaceae archaeon | reverse complement strand
CCGCCTTCTAGACCTCCATCAAAACCCTCGTCTAAACCGCCTAGTGGCCCGCCCTCTGGCCCGCCAAAATCAAAAAAGCCAACTAGGCCACCAATGTAGGTGAAATAATGACTGACGGATTTGTTATGGAATTGTGCGGCAACAAAGCTGCTTGGCAAATCGTCCCTGAGAGTATCGATTCGATTGATTTGGAAACGGTTGGCACTGTCATTGAAAATGCTGGATATGAAGTAGGCATTAGAACTAGATTATGCTGGACTTTTTTTGGGCCCTGTGACTTAACACTTTACCCGAGCGGGAAATTATTGGTCAAAACAGAGGATAAGGAATTAGCTGCCGAAGTAGCAAAATTACATGTCGAGAAGTGGGCTAATTCTTAGTGGTGAGAAACTTGACAGAGATACCCAAAGAGGTTATTGCAAATTTATACTCTAACGGTGTTGTAGTATACCCTACCTCAACATTACCTGGGCTTGGTTGCTTGCCCAATAGTGACGCTTTGGACACGCTATATCGAATAAAAAACCGTCCTCGTACCCAACCAGTAAGCCTAGGTGTAGCCTCACTAAACCAAGCAGAACAGTTAGTACACGTTCCCCAAATTGCTCGCAAAATACTTGATGCTTTTCCAAAAGGTAGCATCACGCTGATTCTTGATGCAATAGAAACTCTTGATGATCGATTAGGAGGCAATAGAGTTGCGGTTAGAGTTTTATCTGATGAACGTGGCCTTGCACTGGTAAAAGAAATTGGCCCAATTACCGCCACTAGTGCAAATCATAGTGGCGTTGAACCTTTGTATAGTACAACACTTGCTGCAAAGGCACTAGAACTTGATGAGAACTCAATTGTTGTTGGAAAATGCCCCGGAGGCGCCCCAAGCACAATCTTATCAGTACAGAAATCTAATGCCGATTCCAATGATTATACGGTAACTATTATGAGAGAGGGCGTAGTACCTAGAAATGACGTGGAGACATGGATGAGGAATTAGCATTGAAGTATTGGAAGGACGCTGGTCATGTTGCCAGAAGAACTCTAGAAGCAATGAAAGAAAAAATAGTTCCCGGTGCGACAATGCATGAGACCATCGAGGCAGCAGAAAGATACATCCATCGACACGGCGGAAAACCCGCATTCCCTGGGACAATTGCGGTAAATGATATCGCAGCACATTTCACTACAGACCACAATGTATCACCTGTTGAAGAATGGGATGGAGATATGGTATTACAGAAGGGGGACTGTGTCAAGATAGATTATGGCGTACATATCAAAGGCCATATTGGAGATAATGCCTTAACTATCGAAGTAGGCAATACAAATAACCACACCGAACAGATAAAAGCGGCAAAAGAAGCCCGCGATGCGGCAATAGAAATGTTGCATCCAGGAACTCCATGGTACAAAGTTGGAGCAGCAGCAGCTCAACCTTCAATTGATGCTGGATTTCAGCCGATTCGAAATTTATGTGGCCATCAACTAAAGCCGTGGGAATTGCATGCTGGGGTTTCTGTACCATCTTACGCATGCGGGCCAGATAACCGTGGATTCAAAGGAGTCGTGGAAGAAGGGGGCGTGTATGCTATTGAGCCATTCAACACTACAGGCAGTAGTGGAATGATCAAAAATATTGGCAAGCCCAATTCGTCCAATATTTACCGATTGACTGGTATTACTACTTCACGAAAAGCTAGATCAAAAGGTCAATTAAAACCACTAGGTGCTCAATTAGCGCGTAACTTAGAAGAGCGGTACTCAACCTTGCCATTTGCCGAACGTTGGGCCTTCCCAATGTTGGAAAAGCCGTTCCCTGAAGCGGATGAGGCTAGTAGGCAAAGTAAATGGAATGCCCTTGTTAAAAAATTAATCAGCATCAGATTCCTAGAAACATACCATGTTCTGGCTTGTGCTGACGGTGGGAACATATGTCAATTTGAACACACTACCTACGTCACAGCAGGTGGCCCAGAAATATTAACAGTGGAATAATTTCATTAATCGCTTAAATTATTGCAGAAAAAGCCTTTTTGCTTTTTTTTATGCGTGACCAATATAAACTGTGAGTGCATCGGGGATTATGAACGGGCTGTTTGAGTTCTGTTGAGTGCATCCCATCCCCTCTGCGTTACTCTCACCCGTTCACCTCATTTTCACTAAATACCAAATGTTATTTTTTGGTTGTTTACAAACAGTTTGTACCACTCGCAAGCAAACTTCGTTTCAAGCAACTTTCGCGCAGTTGCGCGGTTTTTGGGGCGTTTTCCCAGTTTGACCGGCACTATGATTAAATATGCCGCCGGCGGTGGGAGGGATACACCCGGCTACGGGTATGGAGGACAAAAATATGAATAACGAAACAAGAAATGATGAAGCAGTAAGCCCGGTCATCGCAACTATCCTAATGGTTGCAATCACTGTGGTTCTAGCAGGTGTACTATACGTATGGGCTGCTAACCTAGCAGAAAGCAACACTGACGGTAGCCTAGAGCTATACACCTTTAGTGGCGCTGACGCACCAGGTAATGACGGCGGAGTAATAATGACTATGGACAGTGGATCCGACCTAGGTTGGGCTTCCATTACCATCAAAGCAAGCGTTGACGGAGCTGCATCCAGCACTGTCCCAGCTTGTGACCCAGGCACAACAACACCAGATTGCTGGTCATCTACTGACGGCGACACTGCTGCTTGGAACGTTGGTGAAGCAATTACTGTTGACACCAGCTGCATAGACGCATGCACTGTTACCATCAACGTATTGAACAGTAGAGAGGGAACAACCCTTGACACTACAATCGTTGACGTTGAGTGAAGTTCACTAAACGAATAACTGAATTATGAACTAATATATTCCGTGGAATATAACTGCCCCTCCGGAGGTTTCGGCCTCTGGGGGGGCTTTTTTTTATTTTTTAATTCCCTGACATTAAATCCCTTGTATCAGTATGTTGGTCCCAGCGATTAGATTGACGCCCGAGTAAAATTCTGATTCTTGAGATGAGTAAGTACTCAAAACCAGTAAATACGGTTCCTATAGTATTGATAAATGGTAATTTTATGCCGTTACGACTAGTTAGCCAGGCAACTAATACAGATAACTCGAGAAAGCCCAGACCTGCGTGAAATAATGCTTCTTGACCGATTGGCATGCCGGTGAGGCTGACATATGTCCAGCGGATTACCGCCGAGATCCCCGCAAAAAAAAGCATCATGGGTGCGGTCAAATGAAGGTACCTTTGATACCTAAATATCATTGAATACTTACCGCTTTTGACCAACTTATTTTGCTTCGGGATAGTCATAAGCATCGTCTGCAGTCCTTGAGCACGACGTATTTTTTGGCGGCGTTGCCCGTCGATTGTTGAGGGGGCAAAGTCAGTAAATTTCGCTTCTGAGTCAAATATAGTGCGTAACCCAGCAAAGCGGATTAGCGCAGTAATTTGTGCATCATCAGCATTAGCAGCAGTGTTCAACTTACTTGGACTAAAACTTCCATGTCGCCACATCATGCAGGAACCTTCCAAAAACGGCGTACTATCAATCTTGGATTCTCCCTGACGAAGTTGTTCAAACAATTTTCGGTACTCTATCTCTCCGTTTAGTGATGTTTTGCGCCTAGCACTGCTTCCAACTGCCCCGATTGAGGAATCAGCAAACCATCCGTGTAAGCGGATAATTGCCCCCTCATCGATAAGCGCATCTGCGTCTGTCATTAGCACAAGTCCCTGATAATTTTGTTCTGCAAGGGCCTCTAATGCTAGTTTTACCGCACTTGTCTTACCCAACCTCTCAGGCATTACTATGAGTTGGGT
>JAKMFF010000109.1 GCA_022425585.1 Candidatus Poseidoniaceae archaeon | reverse complement strand
AGATTACAAGACTCAAGACATCAAACGCACTAATATGGGGGATGTGACTAACCACGGCATAGGCTCACAATTTGACCCTTCAACAGCCAAAAAAAGTAAAGATGGTTTCTGGCGAGACGTCAACAATAATTTACCAAAAGTAAGTGCTAGTGACATTGAACGCCACACATATTGCCCACTATCTTGGGAGTTAGCCAAAAAAGGTAATTCTGGGCAGGGTGATGCAATTAATTCTGGCAAAGCAAAGCATGCAAAAATACATCAAAGAGTATCTGAGTTTAAGATAAAACAAAGCCAATTCAAACGTCATATGATTATTTGGACATGGTGGTTTACCGTTATAATTGCCATAGTGATTGATTCTATTGCCTTCATAACTATTGACGACGTAGTATTATATCCTAAAGACGTGGCGAAATACCTTGCGATGTGGAGCCTTACTGTCCTGCTTGCTGGCATCATTGCAGTATCAATTCCCTGGCGTAGTTGGCTTGGATTTGACGTAACCATAAAACAACAGAAAAATCAGTTGATTCAAGAAACCAAAACTCTCCAACCTGAGTGGGAGCCAGAAGGGTTTGAAGGAGGGTGGTTTGAGGCCGGAAAAGTTGAGACAAGTTTGTTATTTGCGGCTATCTTGCTAGGAATCCATTCGATTGCCCTAAACGGTGCGGATAATAGAAAACAAGCCGGATTCATTCTTATCGTCTTAGCAATGCTATGGACGTTGGCTGCTTCTTGGCAATTGCAGCGCGCTTTGATTACCGAAAATGCATCGGAATTAGCTAGAAAAGATGTTGGACTAAAAGAAGGTACTGAAGTAGCATATTCTGATGACGAAGAGTCTGCTGGCTTACTCATTGATAGTGTAACTGGGATTAGAGGAAGGCCTGATCAAATTGTCATTATCGATGGGGAATTTATCCCCATAGAACAAAAGACTGGTCGAGTTCCAAAACGTCCACATTCATCGCATAAAAGACAGGTGCTGGCATATATCCACCTAGTTGAAATCAATACCAAAAGAACCACTCCTTACGGCATCTTGAGGTACGGAAATGAAGATATTCATCAAGTCATATGGGATGAAAATACCAAGAAAGAATTATTTGATGAGGTCAAAGAAATTCAACGGCTAATGGTATTAGGTGGGGCAAAGCGCAACCATGACCGAATTGGTAAATGTCAAAACTGCTCTAGAAAATATGCTTGTAATGAATCTCTAGCGGTATAATCACTCATCGCATGGTGACTCAAGAGGGTATTGTTGACATATCCGGTGAATTGTTATGACGATGATAAAATTGTCTTGCAAGGCTCCAATAGTTGTTTCACCCCATCCTCTAGACTCTACATTTAAGTCCCAATCACCAAATTCAAACACTGGATCAGGTTCAAAATTGTCGACAGTAGGGGTTACGTCTTGGCAAACGTCTTGTGACCAAATTACTGTACCTGACGGGGCAGTCACTTCTGCTCGAACATACCTCAATTCACTGCTTAGCGCTTGGTCAAAACAGGAAACTTGATCTGAGCCACTCATTGTTACTTTGAAGTATATCTCGATTCTTTCAACAGCATCGTCTATTGGAAAGGAAGTAAAATTAGAATAAGGTTGAATTGAGATGGTGGTAAAAGTATGTGTCATATCAACTTTATCTGGATAAGACACTTCCCTAACGGGGTCTCTCATTCCTTCGATGGTTTCTCTTGCTTGTAGCAAACCAAGGCAACCAGAAAGGCTTGACAACATAAACGTCGATATGAGGAACACTGCAAGACTGTATCTCCTCATGGTTCTGCGATAGGCAACTTGGTTATCAAATAAGTGATTAATCGAGCGTGTGTTTGAAGTGTACAAATCAATCGGCAAGTGTCCGGATGACGCACATGGTGGCCGAGCCAACGCGATGACGAACCCTATGAAAGCCGACGGACATCACTCAAATTCAGCGCCACAGACCGGGCACTCCTTTGCCATGATTGGAATTTCTGCACCACAAGAACCACATTCAGCAGTCTTCTTTGTTGAACTGCGTCGCTTTGGTTTTTGTCTTCCTGGTTGTAATTCATCAGTTTGCTCAACCTTGGCAATAGGAGCGTCATCATCCTCGACAGTAAAGTCGGAGTTTGTCTCTTCGATCTCATTTCCTGCCAACGAGGAATCTGAAATACCAAGCCCAATATGAACTTCATCACCAGGCATGACTCCATCTTCGCCGGTTAATTCAAAGATTCTACCTCTTATTTCTGCATCACTAGCAGATAAATCTGCACCATCGTCCTTGTGAGAAACTAATTCACCTTTGGCTGCAAGCATTTCATCAAGGTCTTGCACTCCAGAGCTCATCTCTTTGAGCCCCTTTAGGCGAGTGGTTACCTGTGAGTCTAATTCTTCAACCTCTTCAGGAGTAAGTCCTTCAGTGGAAACTTCTTCCGCTTCATACAATTGCTCAATTTCAGCAATTTCTGCCTCTGCTGTGGCGATTTTCTCATCCCAATAATCGCCAAGTTGCTCTTCATCATAGCCGAACTCTTTCACCGTGTCGTCAAAGTCTTCCGTCCCTGTTACAACTTCATTATCATCAACTTCAGGTAATGCAACCTCTGCTTTGGCTACGACTTTTCTCTCTCGACGTTGCCGTTGTTCAAAGAACGAAGAAACATCTTGTTCAGCTCCGCAGTATGGACAATTATCCATGAGGTCTGGTACTGATTCTCCGCATTCATGGCAGGAGTGGAATTGTTTTCTCGCCTTAGCGAGATTAAAATTGCAGTGAGGACAACGATTTTCGTCACCCTCTAGTTCTCCATCACAGGCAGGGCAGTATTCGAAAATATCTCGTTCTACTTCTTCGTCTGACTCTCTAGTTAACCATATAGCAAGCCCAAAGATGACTATTAATGCAACAACAGCAAGACCGATTAAGGCTGCAGTACCCATACCAGAACTTTCACTATCAACTGAATCAGACGCAGCGGAAGTGGTAGATAGTTTGCGAGTGTAAGTACTGGTAACTGCAGGGTCTGAAGGCGTCATTTGTATGGTTGTTGATGGAGAGGAGGCGGTAAATTGGCATTCTAGGGACACCTTTTGACTTACCTCAGTAACATTTACTGGTAGTGTAACAATTAATGTATTTGAGTTTGCATCATAACAATCAATTGTCAAAGAACCCAATTCTTGACTGGTCAAATTTATGGCAAAGATGTACTCATCACCTTCATCGAGTGGCAATTCCACTGGCTCTCGGTTTAAATCAAGGATTCTCAGCGATGAGCCAGCCCAATTTAGGACAAGTTTTGACTCGACTGAAATGGAATTACTAGCAATATTATTGGTTAGATCTCTGTCTAGTGAACCGCCTGCTGGCGTCCATTGTGCGACGAATTCTGCAGTATGTGAGCCTGCACCAGTTGACAACTCTTTAGTCCAATATAGTGATTGACCAGCGTTTAACACGATAATCTCAGAAGTAGCCGATAACCCTTCAAAAGTATATGCTAAATTGCCGCTAACTGACACTCCGCCTAAGTTTGTCACAGTAACGCCCCAAGTCACCTTGTCACCTGCTTGCACTACTGGTGTAGAGGGTAGAGCTGTTGAATCGACCAGTACATCTGGTGATTCCAAGATAATCATATTAGATGAAACTCTATCATTAGTAGTATCTTCTTGAGTAAACTCACCATCACTAAACGGGTCAATGACTGCGGTAATCTGATAGCTACCAGGTGCTAGAGCGCCAACTAAATTATCATCAAAACTATTTGACCAAGTTTGTTGAGTATCAGTGGCCCCAACTAGTGAAACGGTGAATGGTGGGGAAACTACCATCCCGTCCAAGTGGGCAATTTCAAGCCACATAGTGACTTCTGTAGTGCCGCTATCTCCGGTTCTACCGATTGTTCCGTTAACAAACCAGGGACCATTGACTGAGCCTGAGTTAGGTGTCACTTCTAAGTCACCGACATGATATATGTCCATGCGAGGTTTAACCACCATAGCAACCTGTTCAGTTTTGCCTTGTTCTGAAGCTTCAGTCACTTGGTCATTGTAATCGGGAGTTAGATAAATTGTGTAAGAACCAGTTGCAGGTGCGGTAAAAGAAGTATTGACCCAAGTTTCCTGCCCGGGTGTCAAACTAGTTGTAGTAATAATTTGATCACTTATTGAACCCGGTAAATTGACCTCTAGCTGACTTGCTGTGGCAGTCTCAGTACCAGTATTTTTCACTAACGATGAAATTTCTACCGTATCGCCAGCATAGATGTCTGTGGCGGGTGTTAGCACTGTTTGGACTATTCGCAAATTAGGTAATCCTGCGACATCAAATTCGACGAAGAAAGAAACCTCGTTGCCGCTATTAAACGGATATGCGAAGGTAACCCATATTTTGTCGTCAGTCTCTAATAAACCATCCCAGGTAGCACTTACCGTTTCTGAGCTGTCACCTGAAATATCTATTACGTCCTGGACAAATTTGTTGTTATTGCTGAATTGATTCTTGTAAAATGCATAACCGACATTATTTGCTTCACCTTGTTGAGTATTGGTCAAGGTTAGAAAAAAAGTTGCTGAGTCGCCAACCGCGAGTCCTGTTGAAGGAATCATGGCTACTTGGGCCTCTGATGCTTCGATGCCACCACTATTGTAAGCACTTGCACTCAAAGGTAGGGCGACCATGGCAAGCAATATTGCTCCAAGAAAGACCGCTGTTCTACCTGCCATCATTTAGATGGACTAAGGATGTAGCACTTGAACCCATCTCTAAACTTGCCACTATATCAATAAAATCTGCGCTCGCAATGTGACGCCAGCAGTAACCTCAATCAAACATTGGATAAGTGATAAATCGAGGGTAGCATTCAAGGCTTATCGCCGTTGTGTAAACATCATGCGAGCAACTGGCATGGCGGCTTTTTTGTGCCTCTTGCTAGTATGCACAACAATTCCATCGCAACATAGTACTGATAATCAACTGGTGGAAGAGCCACTTGTTGCTCAATCTAATTCAGACGTGACCATCAGTTATACTAACGGACCAAGCAGCGGTCAAAGTTTGACAGGTGTATACACGCTATCATTCAGTTTTAGTGGCAGCGGTACTATCACCTCACTAACTGTGGAAATCTCTGATGGTACAACTTGGACTAGTGTTGCGGTGTTAACTGCCTCTCCGTGGGTTACTTACTTAGACACTACAACACTTGCTAACGGTTCATACACGCTTAGAGCAACTGCATATGATGATACTGTTGCTGAAAATGTGCTAGAAATTTCTCCGAGTTTTACCGTTGACAATCAAATACCCATCATTACCCAATTTGAAGTTGCTGATGTTGAATACGGTACAGGGGCTTCGGCATTAGACAGAGCTTGGTTTTCCATTGATTCAACTGCTGCTTTACAGTTCTCTTGGAATGCGGCTGATGATGATTTACTCAGAGCCACTTTGACCAATGTCCCGGGCCCAGGTGCTCCAGCAAGCGACGGTCCCGCTAGTATTGCCTATGGTTGGGATTGGTCCTCTGGCAGCTTTAGTGAGGGCACTTGGAATCCCCGCCTTACCGTCTATGATAACTCGGGGCTTAGCGTCACAGAAACTATGTTTATCGGAATTGATCGAACTGGGCCAACAATCGGCACAATTAGTAGTGGTTCATCCTCAGGTTGGCTATCTAGTTCAACTGTAACTTTATCTGGACTGATTAATGCCGTAGATGATGGACAAGGCAGTGGACTTGCCCATACAGAGATTAGCCTAGATGGGGCATCATGGACTCAAAACATGTTAGATTCCTACACGCTTAATCTAGATGATGGCAGCCATACAATCTCGGTCAGAGCTACTGATAATGTTGGTAATATTGGCCCAACTACCCAAATATCAGTTCAAGTTGATACTGAAGACCCAATTGCTAACGGCTGGCTAGTAGATGAATTAACCACAGCACTAATCGGCCCAGCAAACGTGGAATTCCAAGCGATAGATGTAAGTTCGGGAATTGACAATACCAACTCATTCATCGAATATGGATTTGATGCCAATG
>JAKMFF010000065.1 GCA_022425585.1 Candidatus Poseidoniaceae archaeon | reverse complement strand
CACCAGTCCATTAGTTCACTGAGAAACTCGACATGCCCATCTATTTTGCGTAGGCTAAAGGCTAACTCTTCACCAATCCGGTGACCGACTTGTCTTAGCATTGTTTTGATATCAATGCCAAGTTGGTGGAGGCTAAACACAGTTCCGTCTTGTAATGCTGCTCTGGCTTGGTTTATTTCATTGCTAGATGCCAAGAACGAATCAGGATTGAATGGTGTATCTTCATCAGGTAATTCACCACTAAAATTCAAGGCATCTCTAAACTGTTCTAAGAAAGAGCCATCTCCAACCGTGAGTCTGAGTGGGTCGACTATCTTCTCCTCAGTAAACCGTTTCTTGGCGCTGTTAAAGTCAACAGCACGATTCCAAATGGCCATCATAAATTCGTAATGCGAGGCAGCAAAAACTTCCGAGGAGACTACCAATCCGGCATCTTCTCGTCCTCTTCCTACTGGATTTTGTTCAACGAACAAAAATTGGATAACATCACTTTGGTCTTTCAATACTCCTAGGGAATTAACTTCGTCTGAGTGACGAATTTCTATTGACTCGTGTAACTGGTCAAAGAACTTGAGAGTTCTCTTGTCCAACTGAGCAAGAACCTTGATCATTACTCCTCGCTCTGCGGCTGAGTTTACTTCTTCTATTGATGGCGACCTACACATGTGTAAAATCCCATACTTACCAAGGAACAGGACTAATTGGCCATCTGCTTCATTGGCTAATTCTCCGATTCTTTTCTGTATATGATCTCGGCCTTTTAATACGGCAAATTTTGCGCTTGCATCCCCCTGCTGTGCTTCGCTTTCAAGTGCCTCATCTGTGGCTCCTGACATGATGTTTTCAAATGCTTTGGTGGTGCGATCGATTCTTGATTTCTGGTCTTTAATTAGTTTTTTGAACAGCACCGGTAAGGAGGAACATGAAAACTTCATTGGCCTATCTGCTGTAACATTAACTAGACCTATTTGGGTTAATCTTGAGAGTGAATTGTACGCATCTAATCTATTGGTGCCAAGTTTTTTTGCTAAATCACTGGCTTTCAATTCCTTTGAAGATGACAAAAGCACCAAGGATTTCGCCTCTCTGTCTGTGAGGCCTGCTTCTTCGAATAATTCTACCCAGTCCATTCACTCACCATCGGAAGATAATTTACTCAAGGTATTCAAAATTTTAGCCACGTGTCTTCGAGGCCTGAACAGCCAATCATAGCAATAGTGTATCTCTCGGTCAGGTGCAACCAGGAATGAAGATTTACCTGGGAATTTACCTAAAAACAGCGGAACACCGTAAGCTTCTGACACTTCTCTTTCCGGGTCACTAAGCAAAGGAAACGGCAGGTCGAGTTCTTCCTTAAAACGGCGATGATCTTCGACTGAATCTTCGCTTATACCGATGATTTCCACGGGGGGTGTCAACGATTGAAACAATTCGTATTGCTCTTTGAAATTTAGGCAGCCACGCTTGCATGTCGGTGAACCATCTTTGGCGTAGAAGAACAAAACTTTCCACTTGTCGTCATAGTCAGCAAGAGATATACTCTCACCGGTACTTGATTGTAATGTGAAATTTGGGGCCGTTTGGCCAATTAGTTGTTTTGACATCCTATTACCTCGATTTGCAAGTAGCGAGCCTATTCATTAAAAACGAATGGGAGAATGTGACCCATTCGTTTTGCCTTGGTGGACAGATAACCTTCGTTAAATGTACCAAGCCCTTCGATGTGTGATATTCTGGTTTCGATGGTTATACCATTATCGACCATACCTTTTATTTTGAGTGGGTTATTTGTCATCAGTCTAACCTTGTTCACACCAACTCTTTTGAGCATCTCGGCGCAAAAGGAGTAGTCTCTGGCATCTGCAGGATGATTGAGCATAGTATTGGCATCGAGTGTATCATAGCCTAGGTCTTGTAACGAGTACGCTTTGATTTTTTCATTTAGCCCGATTCCTCGGCCTTCCTGGCGCATGTATACAATAGCGCCACAGCCCTCCTCTTGCACTTTTTGCATCGATGCTTTGAGTTGTGGGCCACAGTCACACTTCAATGAAGTGAAGGCATCCCCTGTTAGGCATTCT
This sequence comes from Candidatus Poseidoniaceae archaeon, assembly GCA_022425585.1. The sequence continues at coordinate 12,442 of JAKMFF010000065.1, read as the reverse complement.
GAATGTATCCTAATCAGTGGGGTTGTTGTTCGGTCGTCTAACCCTACTGATAGTAGGGAATGTTCTGATCCATTTTCGTCAACCATCACACGGATTCTAAAATTTCCGTATTCGGTTGGCAAAAATGCGTCAGCTTCAATTTGCATTGGGTCAATGGTTCCGCTTTCCATGTCTCTCTATTAACACCTTGAGGTTATAATGTAGTGTTTATTTTCCCGCATGAATGTAAACACCGCTTTATATCGTTAGAGTATAATTTCTCCTCATGGCTAGCGTGAGATGTGATTTGGGCGTCGCTGCAGTCATAGTAAGAGACAACACAGTACTGCTTGTCAAAGAGGCTACTGGAAGATATTCTGGCCGTTGGGGCTTACCCAAAGGCTACGTAGATGACGGAGAACTTCCCCGAGATGCTGCATTGCGTGAGTTGCGGGAAGAATGTGCCGTCGAAGGAGCGGTCACAGGCATTTACGCTATACGGGAGAACCTAACCGAGATTGGCCCCGCAGTATTCATCGCCTACAGCGTAGAACTAGCACAAGGTCAGACACCAGTCGCATCAAGCGAGATTGCGGAAACCAAATTCATCAGTGTAGATAACTTCGACAACCTAAATTGGGTCAGCACTGCCATGAAGTCTATTGCAAAAAATGCGTTAGTCCAGACTCCCTTCTCAACGCTTGATTACTCAGACCAACGCGGATACCCATATTTGCTACATCAAAACGGAGGCGTGAAACAATGAGCGATTTCCAATCAGATAGAATTAGATCAGCCAATGACAAACCGGTAAATGAAAATGGTGAGTACATCGTTTACTGGATGATTGCCAGTCGACGGTTCAACTACAACTCGTCGTTAGAATTCGCCGCTAAGTTGGCAATAGAACACAAAGTTCCTCTGTTAGTAATCGAGGAGATATCAACTAGCCACAGATTTGCCAACGATCGAATTGCAACCTTCATGATTCAAGGCATGGTTGAGAATGTATCGGTATTCAAGGACAACAACATCCGCTACATTCCGTGGGTTGAAACACCGTTAAGCGGCCCTATTGGCCTGTTAAAGGAAATTTCCAAAAGAGCCAAGATAGTCGTCAGCGACGACTTCCCCACTTATTATCCCAGCAGGGCTATTAATGCCGCAAGCAAATCGATTCCGGTAAAGATGTATGCTGGTGATTCAAACGGAGTTATTCCAATGTCATGGACTGAAAGCGCCCACACAACTGCCCATGGTTTTAGACGCTGGATACATGCAAACTTCAGTCGCTGTCCAGAAACCTGGCCTAAACAAAACCCAATACCAAAGGGAGCCGACCTAATGATGAGTGACAAGTTGTTTAAATCGGTGATGAAGGACTGTTCTGTTAAACTCCCACCATTTGAATGGTTATGGAGATGTTCTGAAGGTGGCTCGGTAGGTAAAAAAGCACTGTCTGCAATAGACATCGACCACTCTGTAGGGCCAGTAAGAATGGCACAAGGCGGCAGAAATACTGCAATGAGGAAATTAGCGCATTTCTTGTCCGACCGACTAGAGAGATATCACTCAGACAGGAACAATGTGGAAAACCCAGCTGTTAGCGGGTTATCGCCTTGGTTGCATTTTGGCCACGTCTCCTCTATTGAAATCGTTGAACGCATACTCAACCAAAATGATTGGTCACCGGACAACATCGACCCCTCAAGAAAGGGCTCAAGAGAAGGCTGGTGGGGATTATCTGCAGGTGTGGAAAGTTTCCTTGACCAAATAATAACATGGCGAGAACTTGGCTTCAACAATGCGTATCATAACAAGAATCACAATAAATTCGAGTCAATACCAGAATGGGCAAAAAAGACGCTTGCTGAGCACTCTGATGATGAACGTGTGTTGTATACCTATGACCAAATTGAAAACGCAGAAACCCACGATGAAATATGGAATGCTGCTCAAATCCAATTAACTCAAACTGGTATAATCCACAACTATTTGCGAATGTTATGGGGTAAGCGAATTCTCGAATGGGCATCGACCCCAGAGCAAGCTGCCAATTGGATGATTGAACTCAATGATAAATATGCGCTGGACGGCAGAGATCCCAATTCTTACACAGGAATATTTTGGGTTCTTGGCAGACATGATAGAGCATGGGGTCCCGAAAGAGCCATATTTGGTAAGATAAGATACATGTCATCCGAGAGAACTCGTAAAAAAATGAATCTCAAACCATACCTCCAACAATACAGGAGTAGATAAAATGAGTATCGTCTTCGAACATAAAACAGAAGTTGAAAATACCATTGAAGAAGCATTCGCATGGCACGAGAGAAAGGGCGCGTTTAGACGTCTTATGCCGCCATGGGAACTTGCTGAAGAAGTACGAGCAGACGATAATCTAGAGGAAGGATCTCAAAGAATCTTCAGATTCCCAATGGGACCAATAAAGATGAGTTGGGTTGCCCAGCACACGGGATACAATCCGCCACATTCTTTTGAAGATAAAATGCTCAAAGGACCTTTCAAGTCTTGGCACCACACCCATAAATTTGAGACCGTTGGCGAAAATAATGCTTTGATTCATGACAAAGTACACTACAAATTACCAATGGGTTTCCTAGGTAATCTCGTCGCTGGTAGAATGATAAAAAAACGTCTTCACAGAATGTTTACTGCCAGGGAAATTAGACTAGAAAGAGATTTGAAACGCCATGCAGACTTTGCTGATGAGCCTCGCAAAAAAATCCTTGTTGCCGGATCATCTGGGTTAATTGGTCGCCAATTAGTTGCCTTTTTGGATACTGGGGGTCATGATGTATGGCGACTAGTAAGAAGGAAAGCCAAGAAAAATGAAAAAGAGTTAGTCTGGAAGCCAGAAGTCGGGATAATTAATCACGATGTTTTGGAAGGCTTCGATGCAATAATCCACCTAGGTGGTGCAGGAATCGGCGACAAACGATGGTCAAAGAAGCGAATGAAATTAATTGAAGAAAGCCGAACAAAGAGTACTGCATTGTTGGCAAATGCTATTATGCAACTAACTAAAAAACCTGAAGCATTCATAGTTGCCAGCGCAGTTGGTTGGTACGGTGAACGTGGCGATGAAGAATTAGATGAAACCTCTACGCCAGGTGAAGGTTTCTTACCTGACACCTGCGCTAGGTGGGAAGAATCTTGCCAAGCCGCTAGAGATGTTGGAGTACGGACAATCAATTTGCGAACTGGCATTGTCTTGGATGCGACCGGAGGAGCATTAGGAAAAATGTTGTTACCAGCAAAACTCGGCGCAGGAGGGCCAATTGGCCGAGGCAAACAATGGTACAGTTGGGTCTCAATGGACGACCAAATATATTCAATTCACCATCTTCTAATGAAAGGTGACTGCGAAGGTGCCTTCAACATTGGATCACCAAACCCTGTGCAACAAAAGACATTTGCCAAGACTCTAGGCAAGGTATTACGACGCCCGGCATTTATGCCGACTCCTCCGCTAGGAATATGGTTCTTATTTGGTAAAATGGGTGTTGCTTTGACTACTGAGAGCACTAAAGTCGTGCCAAAGAAGTTGCTCTCATCTGGTTACAAGTTCGAGCATGAGAACTTAGAAGACGCCCTGAGAGACAGCCTGGGTTTGTGGAAGTAATATTTTCACTGACTAGAATTTCAGTCTTGGTTTCCTGATGATACCAAGAGCAAATTGAATCTTACGGTAGAAACTCATTGTTAGTCTTCGGGTAAACACATCGCCATTTCTTTTCATTGCCTCTTCGAGAATAGCATCATATGCAGCACACATTAACGATGGTGAGTATTTGGCATCTTTATCAAGTAGCGATAACAACCCAACAGCATTTTTCCGATGAGCCATAACATGGTCGAGATAATGTCGCATAAATTCTTGCCAAGCTTTTGAGGTTGGTAGGTGTTGTGAAGTTAGATCTTCATTAGATAAACCAAACTTTGCAAGCTCTTCACTAGGCAGATAGATACGACTTCTGCTGAGATCTTCTTGAATATCTCGCAGTACGTTTACCATTTGTAGATAGATACCCATCTCAACCGCATGTCGCCTAGCATTTGGATCGTTGTAACCATATATTTCTACCAAGCACAAACCGACTGTTGAGGCCGCTCGGTAACAGTATTGGCGTAAATCTTCGAACCTTTCGTAATTGGCTGCATACAAGTCGTCTTCCATGCCGGAAATCAATTCTCTTAAATGGTCTAGCTCTATTGGAAATTTTTTGACAACATCAGCAAGTGCTATGAAAATGGGTTCATCAACCGGTTCGTTATTTTCAATTGAATTTAAGTTAGTCCTAAACCATAGTAAAGCGGTTAGTTTTGATATATGATCCGCACCTTCATTTAGCGGTTCTGACTGCTTGTCGGTTGATAATTGAATACTGCGATCTTTGGCTTGCTCAGTAAGGTAGGATAAATCTCGGTCTGGCACCCAATCTCCATCGACTATATCGTCGACTCGACGGCAAAAGGCGTAAAGTGCGTTGACTGCCTGGCGCTTGTGAGTTGGTAAATGCCTGAATGAGCGGAAGAATGAACTTGATGCATTCCTAGCGATTGTCTCGCAGGTAGAATAAGCATTCTCTAGCTTATCCGCCATGGTATCTTTTTCTTGTCCGAGTTGAAATATAGAAACCATCTTATCACCAGTTAAACCATATTGCCAACACTACGAGCCATTGTTATTGCTATTTCAACACTAGTATTCTACCCAACTAAAATGTGTGACAAAATCACGCAAGTTGTGCCCAATCTACTTCTGCTTCCACAGCCTCAATTTCATCGACATCCATTTGGGCAAGTTGTAATTTTCCTGACAATTCATCATTTACTGCATGCCAGTAGGAATATGCTTCTATAACCCAGATACCAGACTCTCTAGTACCGTTTCCAGAGCCTTTGACTCCACCAAATGGCAAGTGTGCCTCTGCCCCGGTAGTGGAGTTATTAATTCCTGTCATTCCAGCCTTGATGCCAGTTTTGTAGCGATATGCTTCGAGGCGATCATTGGTGTAAATTGCTGAGGACAAACCGTACGGGCTAGCATTAGCAAGGTGCAGGGCATGGTCGAAATCCTTGGCCTTGACTATTGTTACAGCTGGGCCAAATATCTCCTCATGGAAACATTTCATGTCTTCAGTTACATCAGCGAAAACGTGTGGCCACATGAACACACCATCGCCTGCATTGCCCATGAAATTTTCTGGCTGGTTGTCAGAAGTGATCTCTCCTTGACCCCAAAGTTGGGTTGCTCCAGAAGACTTAGCCATATCAAGGCCAATCATGAAATCCTTAGCGTACTTTTCAGACAGCATTGGACCGTATAGAACATCTTTGTGAACCGATGAATCACCAATCCGGGTAGACTTTACTTTTGCCATAAATTTCTCCATAAACTCGTCATAAATTCCTTCGTGGACTATGAGATTACCGAGGCTTGTGCATCGTTGTCCAGCGGTTCCAAAAGCACCCCAATAAGCACCTGCAACCGCATTGTCTAGATTTGCCGATGGCATAACAACCAACGGGTTCTTGCCACCTAGTTCTAGAGAGCAAGAAACTAAATTGCGACCGCAGACTTCACCAATCATTTTTCCAACCTCAGTTGAACCGGTGAAAGAGATTTTGTTGACTAATCCTTCATCTACTGCATCTATTAGGTATTGACCAGCGCCGCTGCCCTTCCCGTGAACGAGATTAATTACGCCGTTTGGCAAACCAGCTTGATGCATAATTCGTGCCAGAGCAAAGGAAAGCAGTGGAGCATCTTGTGGGCTTTTCCACACACAGGTATTGCCACACATTATGGCTGGAATCATCTTCCAAAATGGTACTGCGGAAGGGAAGTTACAGGCATTGATTATGCCACAAACTCCAAGCGGGCGACGATAGGTGAACAGTTCTTTATCTGGCAGTTCTGAGTTTACTGTTTGGCCATACAATCTTCGGCCTTCGGATTGGAAAAACAAGCAGGTGTCAATCGCTTCTTGTATTTCGCCACCAGATTCCTTCAACGTTTTACCAATCTCCCTTGTTTCAAGTGCTACAAGGTCGTCTTTGTATTCCATTAACAAACGTCCCATATTACCAATTATTTGGCCTCGAGTAGGTGCTGGCGTCGCTGCCCAACCGGTAAATGCTGCATGGGCTGCGGCAAGAGCCGAGTGGACGTCGTCACGTGTTGAAAGCGGAAATTCGCCTAGGCAATCTTCTAGCAATGCGGGATTTTTTGACTCAAAGGTAACTCCATCGCTGGATGAAGTCAATTGACCATTGATGATGTTGTATCCTCTAACCGATGGTTTTCCATTCGGGTTTTCTCGGGCGATAAATTCCAATCCTGTTTCTAAAACATGAACCATGGTCAGCCGACCTGAGCCCGACTATTGAAGATAATGGTCATTATTGATAATTATTAATTTGATATGTTTAAAAAGACCGAGTTAATACCAACAACTACCTCGAGTACAGGCCATGAGTATAGAAACTATAACCACAGCCGGTGATTTGGAGCGATTATTATGTCAGGTCAAAATGAAACTATCTCACTAACGGTAGAAAAGTCCATACCATCAGATGTTGGACACGGTAGAGCAAGAATCTCAGGAGATTCGGGACTTGACTTGAAGCCCGGTGACATCGTACTTATCAAAGGTGAAAAACGCTCTACAGCAGCCATATATTGGCGCAGTAGACCCGAGGATAACAAAATGGCAATCATCAGAATTGATGGCATAATAAGGAAAAATGCCGGTGTAAGCCTTCGAGACAAAGTTACCGTCTCGAAAGTTGAAGCAGAGGAGTGTAAAAAACTGATTATATCTCCAGTAATGGCTAACAAACAAAAAGTGAAATTCGGACCTGGTATCGAAGGATTTGCTCGCCGTGGTTTGCAAAACCGCCCAGTAGTACAAGGTGACAGGATTTTCATTCCAGGAATGACTCTATTCGCAGAAGCGCTACCGTTTGCTGTGGTGCAAACCACTCCAAAAGGGGTAGTCAAAGTAACTAATGATACTGACATTGTGATTAAAGACGAAGCCATTGATGATGATGACATCGGACAATCAGAAGGAATCACTTACGAGGATGTTGGAGGCATTGGCCAACAATTGTTGAAAGTTAGAGAAATGATTGAACTACCGCTCAAGCACCCTGAGTTATTCCGCAGATTGGGGATTGACCCCCCAAAGGGAGTTCTACTCCACGGACCGCCTGGCACTGGTAAAACAATGATCGCCAAGGCTGTTGCTACCGAAACCAATGCTCACTTCAAGAGCATCAATGGTCCGGAAATCATCAGCAAGTACTACGGTGAATCAGAAAAACAACTCAGAGAGATTTTTGATGATGCTGCAGATAACGCACCGGCAATTATTTTCATAGACGAAATAGATTCAATTTGTCCAAAGCGTGAAGATGTTAGCGGTGAAGTTGAGCGAAGGGTAGTAGCTCAAATGTTGACCTTGATGGATGGTATGCAAGGGCGCGACAATGTTGTAGTAATAGGAGCAACCAATCGACGTGATGCATTAGACCCGGCACTAAGAAGGCCTGGTAGATTTGACAGAGAGATTGAGATTGGAGTCCCTGATAGAGATGGTCGTAGTGAAATCATGGATGTACACACCAGACAAATGCCAATTTCAGAAGATTTTGATATTACTTGGATTTTAGATAACACCTACGGGTTTGTTGGGGCTGACCTAGCCGCACTAGTTAGAGAAGCAGCAATGAAGGCACTTAGAAGATACTTACCAGAAATCGACTTAGAGGAAGAGACAATTCCTCCTGAAGTACTAGAAAAAATGGAAGTATGTATGGACGATTTCCAGCATGCTATCAAGGATATAGAACCGTCTGCGCTAAGAGAGATTTATGTCGAAGTCCCTGAAGTTACTTGGGAAGAAATCGGTGGATTAGAAGAAGTCAAGAGTCGACTAAAAGAATCGGTAGAATGGCCGCTTACTAAACCTGAGTTGTTTGAGCATTTCGGAATCAAACCACCTCGAGGCATAGTAATGTTTGGAGCCCCTGGTACGGGTAAGACTCTACTAGCAAAGGCAATCGCTAATGAAGCACAAGCCAATTTTATCAGCATTAAGGGTCCAGAAATGATCTCTAAATGGGTTGGAGAGTCAGAACGAGCAGTCCGTGAAATATTCAAAAAAGCCAAGCAATCATCGCCTTCGATTATTTTCTTGGACGAGTTTGAGTCTATTGCCAATATGCGTTCATCCAATTCAAGCGAGGGAAGCGATGTTTCTAATCGCGTAGTCAACCAACTTTTAGCAAGCATGGATGGAGTTGAATCAATTGATGGCGTCATCATAGTTGCTGCTACCAATCGACCAGAAATGATTGATCCTGCTTTACTAAGAAGTGGTAGATTTGAGCGCGTATTACATGTCCCTCCGCCCGACATAGGCGCTAGAGAGGCTATCTTCAACATCCATTGCAAGGGTATGCCGTTGTCGAAGTTTTCTATCAAAGACATCCTGAAAGGACTGGATGGATTCACGGGGGCAGATATTGAAGCTGTTTGCCGTGAAGCAGCACTAATCTGTATGAGAGCCGACAAAAAGAAAGTCACCAAATCTCATTTTGAAGAAGCAATTGGTAGAGTGCGACCTACGGTAACACCAGAAATGTTGGATTATTACCAGAAGATGGAAGCAAGACTTACTTCTGGAATGTCAAATATAAGGCGTTCCAAAGACTTCTCTCACGGCATTGAAACAATGTGAGATTCGTCGATTCACCGACGCATTGAAGGAGTAAACAACACTCACCTTATCATACGGGGTAATCGTAGATGGCTATATTTGCAAATGAGATATTTGGCAGAGATGTAGTCGATTCACATAGTGAAAAACTTGGCGAAATTCGCGATTTTGTTATTGACAAATTATCCGGTTCAGTCACTCAAATTGTTGTTAAACTTGAAGCAAATTTGGACCCAGGGATGTTACCGTGGGAATACCGCAATGGATTGTTAAATATCCCAATTGATGATGTATCCAGGATTTCAAATCGAATACACTTACGAAAGTAAGCGGCAATGAGCATTTTAACCTCAACTATAGACAACATTCTAAACTAAACGCCGAGCGTGTAGTGTCGGAATTACGCTCTAGTAGGTGCTGATATGGTTGAATGGCGGGAAATTAATTATCGAAGATTCGGCCTTCAAGCCGCATTTTGGTCGGTTATGTTGGTTCTGCTGCTGATGATTTTGAGTAATTTTGTTAATTTATCAAATACCAATCAATTATCTGCTTATGATGATGATTGGAATGACATGTCAGCTTTCCGCCAAGACATCAAAGATATGGGTGTTGAAACCAGATCACTAGTCAGTAGCCCGCTGCTATTAGCAGATATTGAAGACCCAAGAAACACGACTTATGTTGTTGCTGGAGTTGAAAGGGATACGTTATCGCTACCACAATTTGATGATGATGGGTTTATCACTATTGCATCTGATGATGGTTATTCACCCTCAGAGATTGAGGCTATTGTTACTTTTGTTGAGAACGGTGGAACGGCGATTATTCTAGAAGATTATGGCTTTGCTGGGACCATTGCAGAAGCATTTGGAGTGCGATACAATGGTTACCAGTTATTTGATACAACATATGTTCCAGAACTTGATTTCAATTACATATGGATGTGTGTACAAACCACTCCTTGCAGTATGAACGGCAGCCAAATAGACACTGACTCTCTTTCAACTCATGAAAGATGGGCTGATACATCGTCCGCGTTGAGCGCTCACCCATGTGCCATTGCTGATGGTCAAGTTGTCTCATTGGAAGATTCAGGAGTATGTTCACATCATTGGGCTGACGGTGAAATCGCATATAATGGCACATATAGAGTACTACTAAACAACATTACAGCATTGGAATTGATTCCAAATTCCGATAACCCTCTTCCTGAACTTGCGATTCGAGCAGTAACAAGTAATGAAGCAAGTATCGATGTTAATGGTGATGGAAAACTGGTGGTAAGTGCAGTGCAAAGTGAAGAAACTCCAGACCTTTACGGAAGATTCAATCTAACTGTTGAAGCCTGTGCAAAGTCTACTTGCAACCCTGATGACGGTGGCAGAGTATTCTTTGTTGCTGATGGCTCTCCATTAATCAACGCAATATACGATTATTCAGGATTTGCGGAAGGTGAATACGGCCCAACAGATACTGAAATTCCAGCTAATGACAACCGAAAGTGGGCTCTGGATATTATCGCAGAGGCAATGATGACCAGCATCCAAGAAGATGGTTTGGAACCATCAGAAAACGCAATGGTGATTTTTGATGAATCAAGACACCCACAGAATGCAGTGTTAGCAGATTCATACAATACGATTTATTTCTTGTTGGTTTACTTCACTGGAGAAGGCTTAGCAATGCTAGTGTTATTCCTAATTCTATTCATTTCCTTTGAGGCGGTACTCATCAGGAAGAAAGACCCAGATAATTGGCGGCATGTATTTTCAATTATCTACTACGGCTTTGGTGATGCAAATAGGTATCCTTATTATTCGAAAGTGGAGAAGATTAGACAGGTATTTCTCTCAAAGGTTAGAAATCAAAATGGCCTTACTCGAGAAGAATTCCATGCGATGTCAGCTCGTGAATTAGTCGCACTGATCAATGATCCAACCTTAGCTAAATTTGCAATTGAGCCAAGTAAGTACTCTCTAGAACAAACCGTATCGATTGTAAAACGTGTCAAAGCATGGGGTAGGCGGTGATAATATGTGGACAAGAAAGGCAGCATTCACATTTACTGGAGGTATTGCTCTAATCCTTATTGGTATGATGATATCCAACAACCAGATGATGATTCTTGGTTTAGCATTAATCGCTTTTATTGTCGTTAATTCTTGGATTTCCGGTCATGGAGACGTTGAAGTGCAGCGAACCTTATCTGCCGATAATCTATACAAAGGGGACGACCTTTATGTTGAATTACTAATCACCAACAGATCAAATCGTAAAACCCAATTGCTCGAAGTGTACGATAACATCCCTCACGAGATGAAACTAAGAAGCGGACTTAATCAAATGCGTCTAAACCTAAGCCCGGGAGAAAGTGCTAGAATTCGATATGTGCTTCGTTGCCCTCTAAGAGGTCATTACTCAATTGGACCCGTGTCCTTAAGGTCCAGAAATACCTTCAACCTAGGAGTCGAAGAAATGTTTGTTGACCATCATAGCGACATTGTAATTTTCCCTCAGATAAAGGAGGTGGAAGAAGCCTTTTTGCGTTCTCGTACGCCAAAAATGTACACTGGAGCCACCACCCTTAGAACACCTGGACAAGGTTCAGAATTCTACTCGCTACGTGAATACGTCCCTGGAGACCCGTTCAAAAATATCAACTGGAAGGCATATGCTAGAACTGGAGAATTGATGGTGAATGAAAAATGCCGAGATGCAGTAACTGATTTGTATCTGTTAATTGATTCTAGAGATATTGCCCGTATTGGAACGGTTCTGAAAAACCCGTTGGAAATGAGTACGGTTTCAGCAGCAAGTTTAGCAGCCTTTTTCCTAAAGCGCCGAGATTCCGTAGCGCTTGGAATCTACGGCGAAAAACTATCTTACTTACCCCCTGATACTGGAGATAAGCAATATTTCAAGATTCTCAGCGCACTTGCTGGAGTGTCGGCCAAAGGCGAGATGCCCTTACAAGCGGTAACTAATTCGTTAAGCGGGAGATTTAGTAGAGGTAGCCCGGTATTTGTAATTTCATCTTGCGAAGGTGATGGAACAGTTCCTGCAGCGGTTAGGGACTTAGTTGGCAGAGGCCACGAAGTAACTGTGTTATCACCTTCTAGTATCGACTTTGAAAGATTGGTCAGTCGGATTCCAAGAATGTCATATGAGGTATTAAAATTAGAACGTCAAAATCGACTTACTACTTTAGCAGGATCTGGTGCCCAAGTTATCGATTGGATGCCAGACATGGATTTATCTCAAGCATTGATGCAAGTGAGGGGGTACTAAGATGGCTGAAGATGTCCAAGTCCAAAGCGATGTCACCATTACTGGTAGCGCAAAAGCAAGAACATTACACTTGAAAACACTAAGAAAGCAATGGCAAATAATTACCCTACAAATCATTGCAACCGCTGCGCTAATCGGGATGTATTTAGAGGTTGTATCGACATATGTGGTAGGAACAATTGACCATACAATCCTATTTTCCTCAATTGAATCTCTTATTGGTGATGATTTACCATTAGGCGATTGGTTTACTGGCGAAGGAAGAACTGGTCTATCGCGGTTCTTTGTTCCATTAGCTATTGGGCTAATAGTTGGAGGCCTGATGGCGCTAGTGGCATATCAAACACCGAAGACCCAACAAAGGTTGAAACTCGGCTTCATCATAACCCTAATCACTTTACTTGTTGGAAGACTAATCC
>JAKMFF010000054.1 GCA_022425585.1 Candidatus Poseidoniaceae archaeon | reverse complement strand
GGATGGACAGATGCTTACCACGTATTAGACTTCTTTGCTGAGTCCGAATTTGCTTGTACAACAGGCGGCTGTATTACTGAAACTCAGATGATTACTATTTACGTAAGAGGAGTTTACCTGCCAGGCTTTGAAATAATCCCAGCTCTCTCTATGATTGCTCTTGCTGCTGCAGTTGCCGGTCGTCGTTTCATCAATGTCGACGACGAAGACGAGGAATGGCGAGAAGCTGCTCCCGGACTTTGAACTGCTCATTGCCCGTTGTAAAACTGACTTTTGTGACTCTTGGAGGCGCTTAGTTCATAACTTAAACCTGTAGTGAACTAAACAGGGAGCACCATGGCTGGACTACTTGATAAAGCAAAGACCGCATCAAATGATGAACCTAAGAGTTCCAAGAAATCAGAATCAAAGCCTGATTCGGCTGCTTTGCTTAGTAAAACTAAGCCGGTTGTCGCCACTAGTAAAGCAACAGCACAAGACGCTGGTCCAGACATTCCACTGATCCTAAATTTAGTCGGCTGGGTAATAATCGTACTTGGGGCTATAATTTCTCTCCAAGGCGGAGGGTTTGGCTTTATTGTAGTTCTAGTTGTTCTAGCCTTGGGTATTGGTTCAATTGTCCAATCTCAAAGAATGACTGGAGGTGTTTCCGGGCTCAAGACTGGAATTTCAGTTGCTTTGGCGGTCATCATAGCAGTTGGACCGTATGCTGCTATCATGATTGTCCCAACCAATGCTTCAATGGTCATAACAGAATTATCCCTAAATGAAGATGAGAATGAATTTTCGTTTGTAGTTAGAGGAAGTACATCAGAAGTAGATGCCAAGATATTTGCTGGCAGTGAAGAAATTTGGGACAGTAGCAAGTCGTTATCTAATGATAGAGCGACTTTTTATGTACCACTTGATACATTATTTGTCGGTAACTCACTCAATTATGATGCATCGATAATTAAACAGTATTCGATTGAAGTTGAATCCTCAGATGGGCAAACATCTACTATTGACATAGACACTGGATATCTAACTAGAGAAGTTAAAAATTCCGCAGTAAGTATCTTCAAAATCGTGAAAACAACTAACCAAGGATCAGGTGCAACATCTGTTACTGATGGTATTTCAATAGATGCTGCAGTAGGATTATTCTCTCCCAGCGAACAGGCTTTGGATGATGGAGAACATACTTTAGAAAACACAGCACTACTACCTGTTGCGTCAGACTATACCTTCAAAATAGTAATTAAGAAGGGTTCAAGTGTTGTCTATTCAAATATGCCTCAAATAACAGTCAACGGCTTAAGTGCAACATGGTCAAGCCCAATCAGTGGGACTCAGGCAGGAGATACTAATGGATGGATAAATATGCCTGGGACTGCACAAAATGACGTGGCAGAATACCTGCTTAAGGATGACTTTTATGACGTATCTGGATGCTATACCTTCGAACTTGAAATAGTAAACCAATTCTATGCAGGAGATACATCAACATACACCTCCAGCAATAGTTGGGAACTAGATTGGGATGAGCAAGATTCTACTCAAGATGGCGCAATGACCACTTGCTGAAACTTGTTATAATTTACAGAAGTGGCTAGTTTGGCTAAATGGGCTTACCTAGGATTAGCGATATTGACTGAAGTTATTGCAACAGCATCTCTCAAATCAACAGATGGTTTTACTAAGTTTTGGCCATCATTAGTGGTGGTAATTGGTTATTGTTCTGCTTTTTACTTTCTTTCCCTTACTCTTGATACAATCCCAATTGGAGTCGCTTATGCCATTTGGTCTGGCGTTGGGATTGCTTCATTAGCAATTATATCAGTGCTAATATTTGATCAAAAAATAGATCTGGCTGGAGCATTTGGTATGGCTTTGATTATTGCTGGTGTCGTTATATTACGAGTTTTCAGCGATGCTAGCGTCGACTAACTATTATTCAATGACTCCAGTATCTTCATCGTCATCCTCATCGATGGAGTAATCTTTCTCTTCCTCAGTTTCTGTGAGTTTCTTAGCAGAGATTCTAGAGAATATGATTGTACCAATAACTATGACAATTACGATTGCACCGTACAGGATGATTGGCATATCTTCTGAATCTTCAGCGTCTTTGAAGGAAACTAGTTCAGACTCAGTGCCGGCAGACTGGCCAAGGTCTTCAGATAAGGTGTTAAATTTTGGCAGAATCAAGGGTTTACAATTCAAGGATTTTGCCCCCGAAGAGTTTGCATACCATGTAGTCGGGATATCTTTTGATTCACCCGGTGCTAAGGTCACATATAGGGTTGTTACGTCGGCTAATTCATCACCCTCAAAACATTGTATATTGGTAGATACTTCGACATCTCCTGTATTAGAAGCGGTTACCATTACTCCAATTCCTTTGTTAGCAGTTCCTTTGTTATCCTCGGGAACAACAGAATCAATCACTACGTATGGTAGCGGGATATTGGCAGTGAATGATGGGGTCCCAGGTGCAGGGTCAAGAGTGGTTGAGTAATCACCGCTCCAAGCATTATTGCCGCCGCTTAAGGTAATCAGAACCATTGCATCTTCCTGATTCAATTCCCCTGAACTATCTAGCCATTCTGTCATACGCAGATACTTACTGAGATCCGGATTATTATGCTGTGACAATTCAACATTGCCATTTTCATCTAATGTTAAATCGCCGCTGCTGCCTAGGTATCCAAGACCTTCAAAGTGGACACTAGCTGGAGCATCTTTCAAATTTGTGGAGATGACTCTCTGTGACAGCAATCGGATCCAACTATCAGTTGGGCCGCCTGTGCCAGTCATTGTCGAAGTATCATAATTGATTGTGCCAGTATCATGAACAATGATGTCTTCATAAGTTCGACTTCCATTGATTATGCTAGTCATTATTGAGAGTGTACCAGTGTCTTCAACATTAATTGGGCTACTCCAGGTCAATGTGCTATTATCAATTGTACATACGCCAATGCAACTCAAATCAGCCCCTTCAATAGAACCAGAATTTGAGTCAAAATTTCCGTTGATTGTTATGCTGTAGGAGGCCTCACCTTCTTCGGTTTTCAAAACGCCGTTGTTATGTTGCCACTCATCAGCGTCTAGAGTATAGATTACTCCATTGCTATCAAATGCTTGAATCGAGTCAATCCATACCGGGAATTGCCAGAATCCTTGGAAACTAACATTAATTGCTTGGTCATTGAAATCGACACTGTAGTCTAGGTAATCTTCACCGGTCCAGGCGATTGTGCTGTCTCCAACTGTTACATTAACATCCATTGTACTGAAGTAATCTTTAGCCACATTAATGCGCAGTGTTCCTGAATCAACCAGTCCGGTAAAGTTTGGTTGAAGCATTGTTGTATCATACACTTCCATGAACACACCCGAGGACATTTCCAAGGCTGATAATCCTCCAGTAAGCACTAAGTTGGCGCCTTCATCCACCATAATAGAGGCTCCAGTGGCAATACTAATGTCTCCACTGATAGTCAGTGTTGCTCCTTCAGTAACAGTAACATCACCGTTAAATTCAGAATTTGTATCCCACAATTCTGAAGACGTTATTACCTGTGTTGTGCCGTCTGTTTGAGGCTGTGAAAGTCCAGTCGGCATGAATAAGATTGTTGAAATCATAAAGAATGCTACAATAATTGTTGCTCTACGCATATGGCAGACTAAATGCAGTTATTCATCAAACCTTTCCCTTCATGCCTAGATAAAGATTGTTTTAGTATGGCACATCTTTCCAACCAATGTAGTATCCAATTAAGTTAAAAGAACGATGTAGAATTGGCGTAATTACGACCATAATTAACATTGGTAGAATCAATTCAGATTGTGAAAGCAAAGAATTACCTAAGAATAATTGGCCCCACAAAAATACCATAATGGCAAACGGTAGGGTGTCTAGTAAGGGCGCTTTAGAAGAAATGTCACCTTCTCTTTTGAGTCCCCTGCGGCGCTTAAAAAATGAACCAGTACTATCTCCAACAAGGCAGGCAAAACCTAGGAACGTACCTAAAATAAACGCTGAAACAGTAGCTGATCCAATATCGAACCATGAGTTTTCAAAACCAGTCAATGGGTGAGCAAATACGTTGGATTCTACGGACTCAATATTTGGTACATCACCCATGGATGCTACGATAA
>JAKMFF010000287.1 GCA_022425585.1 Candidatus Poseidoniaceae archaeon | reverse complement strand
ATTCAAACAATATGAGGTTCTCGCAGGGTATGTGTCCCCAACCGAGATAGTGTCTATGGTCATGAAGTGGTTAGGCGAGGAGAGGCTCTTTGTCAAAGAACAGCCAGATGGTCGAGCACACGCTCATATTTTGATTAAATATCCACAAGGAAAACAAGGACATATGTTTGCGGTAGTAATCCCAAAAAATCGTGATTTAATTGCTATTTCTAGTATGACTAGAGTAGACAAAGGACAACAAGAGGAAATGAAAAATCACATGAAGGATGATAGCGATGGGTGGTCTGAATGGATTCACGAAGCACGACTTCAATTGATCAACTCTTCAGTAGACTGGGGTATACACATGGGTCACGATGACAATAAAAAACCGGGTCCGCTTCAAGCATTCAATGTTAGCTTGCCAATCTGGTTTGATGGGGTTACAAAGCATGAATTTATGCACTCGTTAAGGAGACTTTGGTTAGCCAAGCTAGGCATAATTCACGAAATAAAATACTCATATGGGCCAGGTGTCGGTAAGCCCGGGCCAGTTGACGATTGGGATAATCGGGAAGCGGTGCAAAAAGAGCGGAGTAATAACATTGACATTACACAAGCAAATACGAAAAGCCCAGAAATTGAATTTGACGAAAAAATGTCTTTTGGCACTAGTTTCGACCCATCAGAATGGGCCTAATTCAAGCCTGTATAAAACTGACCTGAATGGGTCGTAGTTAAGTATGAAGAGGCCATGGATAAATCGCTATAAGCGAGGTTTATCTATGAGTCAAACATTCAAATCAATCAGTTTAGTAACAATTATGCTACTTTCAGCCCTTTCTGGAATGGTGGTAGCAAGCGATTTTGCTGAAGCAAATACGGTAGTTATTACCGAGCCTCAACAAATCGTCGATGGCGGTTCAGCTTCGGATACCCAAACCGCAATAGTTGGTGACAGCCAAGGCAATGTCCACATCATATGGGCAAGAAATAATCTGCATCTGTATTATTCGATGGTGGCTAGTAACGGTGAAACACTAATCGATGCGACCCAAATTACTAACGCTGGAATTCACAAGGTTTGGCATCCTGATGTAGTTGCTGATGAAGATGACAACATACACATTGTATGGACTGACAAATCAGGCACTCACAAAATCATGTATACGGCACTAAGCCCTTACAAGATTCAGCCGTTCAACGGTCAAACCTCTACTGACAATTCAATAACAGGTATTGATGATACGATAATTTCTCAAAGGGCTCAAGATAGAGATTGGCCATCTATTGATGTTGACTCTCAAGGCAATATTCACATCGCATGGCAAGATGAATATGATTCGGAAGAGAAGTTCTTCAATCAACCACAAATATACTACAGCATGCTTCAACCAGACTTTGTCACTAACAATGTCATTGTATTATTTGATGACACATTGATTACTCCCATTATCGGGCACAAAGGCCACCCAGATATTGTTGTTGACGCTAACGACCAAGTGCAAATCGTTTGGGACGATACAAGAGGCGGCAAAGTAGAGTTGGTTTTCGTGATAGACACCTCTGGTTCTATGTATTCAGAATGGGCGGATGTATGCACGGTAATTTACGGCGGGACATTCTCTGATGGTTCTTCATTTGAGGGTATCAAGCCACTACTCGAGGTCGCCAATATGACTGTTTATGAAACAATTTACGGTCTAGACGGAGGGTTTGGGCTGCCAAGTGCCGCTGACAGCGGAGATTGTGCAGGATTCAACCAAAACGCCGGACCAAGGTCAACACCCCTTGGCGACGGAGATGATTCTGGAGGAATAAGGTCGCTAGGCAATACCATTTACAACGGCAACCCATACTCAGGTAATTCTGGAGAAGATTGGGGTCCAGGGACAAACTGGGCTTGCTTATCTTGGAAAGATACTAACGGCAACGTGCCAGGAAATCCTGCTACTTCAGCAGATCACAAATGGAATCCAAATGCAACAAAGATTGTGTTGCCTGTTTCCGATGAAGGTCCTAAAGACGGTGACCCGTCTCAACAAGCAGATGATATTAATTCAATAGATGAAGCGCACGATAACTGTGTTAAGGCTGGAGTAATTCCAATTGGCCTATATGGTCAAGGATACGGTGGCGCTGGCAGTATTCAATCTCACTTCCTTGATTTGGCAAAGTGTCCAAACGGCGTCGTATCAACACAAGCTAGAAATTGTCCAGGCTCCGATCCTTCAAATAACCCTAGAACGGTAAACGCTGGAGGACAGGCGTATGAATTCCCATCCGGTGGCGGTGGAGCAGGCGCTATGGCTTTGCTGGTAGAAGCAATGGTTTTCGTTGCGACAAATAATTCTCGAGAAATCTACATGACCGTGTTAGATCCTTACGCCAAGATGGAAAATGATCCAACATGGACGCCTGGAGCAACCGGTCACAGCGTAGTCAACGGCAATTACATTGAAGATACCGGGCCTGGAGAAGAAGGCCACCTTGTCGTAGTCAACGATACACGAGTTACTATCGACGATGCATACTCTTTCCACCCATCCGTTGGCGTTGATATGCAAGGCAATACGCACATTGCATGGATGGACGGCAGAGATTACGGGTTTGAAAAATCTGCCAATTATGAAGTATATTACACCAAACTACGATTACAAGGTGCGGGTGCTTTTGATGGTGCTGAAGAAGGCCTCTCTACCTACGCAATAAAGAAAATTCAAGATACTCCAATTTCGAATGTTGAAGGGTTATCCGGTTTGGCAGCAAATCGTCCATGGTCTGGACATTCGATCTATCCTTCTTTACTAACTGACGAGCAAAACAATGTTCACATTGCTTGGGTTGATTCTGGCAATACTACTGCCGGGGAAGAGGTACAGTATACGAGACTGAACCAAACAGACCTTGTTGGAACAGGAGAGTTCGCTCTTGATCCATGGGATATTGTCTCAATTACTTCATGGGCCAGCAATAAGCTTGGAACAGATACAGCAGGTAGGCCAGAAATAGGAATTCCTCCTGCATTTGCTAACGATCTGGGAAGTGGTGCCCACGTTGGTTGGTCGGATAGAAACAAGTGTAATGATGAACAAAATGGTGCATTTACCATCTGTTATTCACATGTTCTAACTGGGCAAGTAGATGTAGAATTAGCCTTAGGTGAAACCTTCTATCATGTAATTGAGCCAGGTGAACAAACACTGTACAATATGACGATGAACAATTCTACCCCTGGAGACATTGATTTAGTTGCAGATACTTATGGATTAAATGTTTCAGGAGTGCCAACAAATTGGACCGTGCAAATTTTCTTTGCTAACAATCAAACTCAAATTACTCCAACCACACCAATCTATCTGAAAGGCGGAGAATTCATTAATTTCTATCTAAGAGTTCAAGCACCAACTATCTATCAAGCGAATGAAGATGAATTAGCCCAGATAGTAGTGACTGCAAAATCCTACAAAGACCCAGCTATCAGGTCTGATCTAACTACTCTTACATTGATGGATGTTGTTCACGGAATAAGCTTGGATACATCACTTAGTGTCCAGGATATCGAGCAAGGTAGTCAAGCGACCTTCTCGATTACGATAACCAATACCGGTAACGTTCAGGATAGTTTCCTATTCTGGGACCCTAATACCTTGGAAGGTCAGCAAGAATGGTTACTACCATTTGGTTGGGAGATTACTTTCCCACTACGTGTCGAACTTGACCCGGGCAAATCTACTACCAAAATACTCACTGTAAAGGTACCATCTACCGAAGACCCAGGTGCATTTGTAATCTACTTGAAGGGCTGGTCAGAAGGCGAACCGATTAAGTCTGTTGACAAAGGAACTTATGATATTCTTGAATTAGGCATCTTTGTTTCTATACAATCTGAAGGAAATATTGTGTTTGAAGAATTGCTGCCAGAGGACAGTGAAAAAGAAGTAATGGCAGGACAATGCCACACCTTTGAACAAGATGTCACCAAGAATTTTGAGACTGGAAATCTAATCTTTAGCACCCCAGGAGCACCAGCAGAAAAGCCAGACGATATCGATGATGCAACATGGGGGCAATCAAACTGGGTTGTTGATGTTGACTTCTCTCAAACTTTAGGAGGTAGCGATGCAACACTTGGCACTCCAATAGAATGGAAATTAGACCCAGGTACTACCTTCAAGACTTACTTAGTAAGAGTTACACTTTGTGTTCCAGAAGATGCCAGCATTGGTTCTAAGAGTATAACTTTGCAAGCAAACTTAGAGGGCTATCAAAAAGTCTCAGATTCAGCAAGATATACTATCAACGTGATTCATGAATACAGCCTTGAAACCAATATTGAGCAAGATGCAGATAGGTTGGTAACAGTTACAGATTCCTTTGGTAATCCAGTCTCTGCAATAGCGGTTAACCCTGGTGAAAACATAGTCCTACCAACCACTACTATCAACAACGGTAACGGCCCTGACCGATTTGATTTCAGATTAACCACAGTAACGGACCCAACAGGGGTTCCTGTTAGAACTGGCCACTGGGACATCGTAATTCCTCGCGAAAGTCTTGAGGAACTAGATCGTGATTCAGATCAGACTTTCGATGTGTTGATGAATGTACCAGAATTTGACATTGCAGCAGGATTGTATGTAGTAGAATTCCAAACTCTCTCTGAAGAAGCATATCCAAACGAAGATAATAGATTAACTAGAGAAAGAGATTCAGACTTTTTGTACGTTTATGTCAATGAATTTTACGATATGGAAGTCTATATGGATCCAGCAGTAGACAATCCAGTGAAAGTATCAGCACCCGGCAAAATAGTCAGTTTCTCAGTTAACATAACCAACAATGGCAATGTAGAAGACTGGCCAACTTTGGACAACCACACCGCACAACAGGAAGGAAACGCCTTAATCTGGTCAGAACTTCCTGGAATGGGTACTTTGACTGGTTGGTCTGTTGAATGGCGTACTATCAAGAAGATAAGCAATGATTTGGAAGTAGACGAACCGTGTGTCGAGATATCTGAACCAATGCCTGCAGGAGATGCTAGCCAAATAGAAATTGATAACTTCTATGCAACAGTTGAGGAAGCACAGGATTCAATACGTTGTGCAGTGATTCCGTCTGGTGATAGTTTCGTTTACATGATGCCTAAGATGGCGCCATACCAAACAATAGAAATGGTTGCAGTGGTAAAAATCTCAACTACAGCTAAATTAGACACTAGAGTAGTTGGTTTGAAAGTAGTATCTAAGGCAGGAGATATGACTGAAGGAGGCGATTACGATTCGTCACCATCTTGGCAAGGAGAAAATTTAGATAGCAACGAATTTATTGTAACATTGAGTCTAAAAGCCCCAGATCTTGTTATCAAAGAGATAATCATCACAGATTATAGCGCAGATATTGATTCAACCATACCTATTGGTATTATACTGCAAAATCAAGGTAATACTCATGCAATAGATATCGAAATCGTATTATGTCAATATGATGATGTTGATAGTCAATCAATAATCAATGAGATACAGAAGAACGGATGTGCCGAAGACAGTATTGTCATGCGTCAAGTTGTCGGTGCTCTACTTGCTCCAGATGCCTCAGAAGATGCTAAAGAGATTGAAATTTACCTACTCTATCCAGTAGTTGCTGGAAGCAAAGGTGTCTATGTAGTAGTCGACCCAATGAATGAAATTGTCGAAGGTAGTGAAAAGAATAACGTAAAAGCGGTTTCAGAACCATTGGAATCACCTAACCCATTCTTAGATGTTGCATCTCAAGTTATCGGAAAAACAGCATTACCATTTGTCGTAATCTTACTAACCCTGTCTTTACTTGGAGTTGTTTACTTTGTCGGTAAGGCCCGCAGAGAAGAGGCAAAACTGAGGATTGCTGAACAGTCTTCATTAGTTTCAGTACTCGAATCTGAAGATTAACTCAGCTAGACTTTTTGTAATCTCCAAGCCACCAATACAGGTTGGAGTTTTCAGGGGTAACTATTACGTGGCCTGCCTTTTCAGAGATTTGTCGTTGAAGCTTCGCTCTGACTTCTTCCAGTAATTCAGAAACTTGTCGTTGCCCCAGTTGTAACTCCTTGCTTAACATGTTAAGATCGAGTCGCTTTTCTGGCGCTTCAATAATCGAATGAATCATTGCCCTCTCTTCATACTGTTCAAAATCACTATCTACTCCTTGCGAGATGCGGTTTCTGATATGTTGGTGCAATGATATCAATGCATCTCTTTGACCATCTAATTGCTCAATCACTTGATTGAGTTCAGCCAAATATGCCACACCTTCACTTACTGAGATACGTTTCCTACCACTGACGACTTCGGCAACTCCGTGAGTTGCTTCAGGTAATTTCCTCGATAACCGCATAGGTCCGCCAGCGGGTAATTTTCGTTGTTCACAATTAAATAAATCTGGGCCTAAATCAATTCTGATAGAAATCGCTTCTTGCACAGTATAAATCGTTCTTGGTGGCCCGCCCTTCTCACTTGGGACCTTCATTTTGGTCACGAAATTTCCTCGTTCTAATTCTTTCAAATGCTTCTTTATTGCTTGTTGACTCACTCCAATCAATTCAGCCAACTGCATAGGATAGTGCGGTTCTCGGACTAATCTCTCCAAGATTTGTCTGCGAACTTTGTTCTGCAAAAGGGATAGTGCTAGGTCAAGGTCTGCCATATTGCTAAACCTAAGGTTACCTAATTGAAGAACCTTTTCAAATTATTTATTGCTATTTTGATAAATTAGCAATGCACCAGTAATCAATAGGACTCCGCCAATAACCATCATGGTTATTGCTAACCCAGACTTTAATGAAGCCTCATACTCCCAATCTACCGTAAATTGTTGTAATGTTTGTGTGTCATCGCCTCCCGCAACAAAACGATATTCTCCAGGGCTAGGATTCCATATGATTTCACCATTAGAAGTAGGTCCACCAGCTATTAGAGTAACAGAATCTTTGTCACACTCGTAATAATCAGTTTTTAATACACATTTTTCTGCTTCTGAAGCCTCAGCAATACCAATCCACACGCCAGATTTCTGCCAAGAAATTTGTACATCTACATCAGCAGCAATCGCTTCGCTCGGTATCTCTAGTATTTCTCCAGACATTCCCCAGTAACAAGTCACCTCATCCTCTCCAACTACTGGCAAACCTTGTTCTACAGTACAAGGTGGTAGCATCGCATCTACAGATTCTGAATCGCTCAAGTTATTAGTCACCGCTAATGATGAGATTATCAACATCAATAAACCAATAACTGTGATACTAATCGAAATATACTTATTCACTTAATCACCTAATCTTCGTCCCAATCTTTCCATGCATTAGGCTTTACCGACGGCTTATCCTCTGTGGCCTTTGGGGGTTTGTCTAGCACCGTTTTGGTATTGTTTTCGGTTTCCTGTTTAGTGAATAGGTGATCTCCGTCATCCCATGATGCGATTTCCTTTGTGTTTGTTGCCTTCTTCACCGGTTGTTCGGTGCGCACCCGATTATAATCGGCGAATGGATCGCTGACCCTGCTCTGTGCTTCATCAACATCTCCTTTCATTAGGGCAAATACTTGCTCTGTAGTCAATAATGTGCCGTTTTGTACATCTTCACTGCCGTCGACAAAGTCACTTGATTCAGTTAAACCCGTGTCAGCAAACGGGTTGTCTACCTTTTCAACGACTGCCTGTTGTTGTAACTTGGCAATATTTTCTGGAGTTAAATCAGTTATTGGCATCATCTGTCCATTAGCTCCAACCATCATCATTTTCGGGCCCTTGCCATTCTTATT
>JAKMFF010000050.1 GCA_022425585.1 Candidatus Poseidoniaceae archaeon | reverse complement strand
CCAGTGAGGTCTACCAACCTCTCCAATAGCGTGTGCTTTCCCCTCATGATAGAATTTTACTGCCTCATCGATGCTGTCTCGGTAATTTTGCATTGCTTTTTCTCTACCCTGATTTCCGTCTTCCTCGACCCAATTGATGAATTGATGCGCAAATGCAGCTGGGTGTGGCCCTAATACTACTCGAACGCCAAGACCAACCTCTTTTCTAACCGATTCAGCCATATTGATAGTGTTTTGATATGATTCACGATGACCTAGCTTAGTTGTTGGTGGTGCTGAAAAATCCGGACAATGAACGAGGACAACGCTAGTTCCACCGGCATTTTTGAAATCCTTGGCAGCATCTAAGTACCGACCTTTGCGATTTAGATGAAAATGATTGTCAAGGATTGGTCCTTGCCACGCAAGTCCTTGATTAGCCATTATACCACTCACAGTAAGAGATTGTTTTCTTGTAATTGATTTTTCCAGAAAACTGCAGACATTGCAACCATATTTGGGTGTCTAGCGTCACTTGCCACACACTTTCCGTTCGGCCAAACGTATAACTTCAAATTGTGTCGGTTATCTTGAATAACCGCACAGCCTAATCTTTGGTCATAAGTTGCAGAACCTCCAGTGAATTCTTTATTCATTGCCTCGACGTTTACTCCGGACTCAAAATTAAATGAAGCAATAACTGGCCCCAATTCTGTTTGGAGACCCGATTCATCAAGACCTAACCGAAGCAATAATTCCTTGGCTGCTGCACGTGCAGCTTCAACTCTATGAGTCCCATGAACTACAATTCGTCCTTCCTCATCGATAATGATAGTTGCACGCGGCTTTTCTAGAGCCTTGACAACTATATTGCCGTTTTTCTGTCCGGCCAACTGCGAGACTACTGCATCGTGATTGACCGGTGACTTTGGGACGAATCTAACCAGTTGGTTTTCAACTCTAACATCAACTCCACCTACAGCCATCACTCTTCCTCCGTGTCCAGCCTAGAGGTCTTGTTTGATGAATTCTCCTCTACATCCGGCAGAATAGTCAGTTCCTCTAGGATCGAACTGCGCCAAGGTAAGAACAATGGCACCAATAATATTGCATCGTTGCCATAATCAGTTCTAAGCTCTTTTAGTGCACCCCTGAGACGTGAAGCAAATCTTTCATTTCTGGCTTTCGCAATATTTTCACCGATCAACCATTCATTCAAATCCCACCAAGTTGCACAAAGAACTGCGGCAGAGGAAAGATTAGCAGTTACTCCCTTTGGCGGTTTTTCTGCTTCAAAAATATTCATTTTGACTCTCTTGCGCCACTTCTTGCCAACTGTAACCAAACCGAGTAATTTCTTCCACCGAGATACTTCTCTTGCTTCTGCAATCATATGGGCTTCCCAGTCTTCATCATCCAATTCTGGTTCAATGAAGAAGACTGGACGATTATGCCGCTGTGCTAGCCTATGAACCCTTCTTGGCTCCGGATCTGGGAAACGTCCAGAGGTAACCTCTTCAATTTGAGTAACTTCTTCAAGAAAAATACCCATGGTTCCTCCAGAAACCAAACCATGAGCAAGATTTACACCGTTTGATTCTGCCTCATCTTTTTCTTCTTGCTCCCATAAATCTACAACTTCATCAGATTCTAACAGAGCAAGTCCATGCCATTCTATCGAAGGACGTAATTTACGAGGATACACTACCGTCGGGATTGTACCGTGAAGAACGATTTTACCTCCGTCGGGATCATCCCAAACGAGATCATCCCAACCAATCCTTGACATGGTTACTCACTCATTGATTCTCTAGCCATTCTTCTAGTTGCTGGATGCTCCATCCTTGGTCGAAATAGCCTTGAATCTCTTCTTGTGTCCAGAAATTAAACTTCTCTAATGCTTCAGCCATTTCCGGGCTTACTGCGGCTGCTGGAGCCGAGTAACTTTGGGTTTGTGCTGGAATCGAAGCATATGATTTGTCTTCTTCATAGTCCGTTTCGAACTCATCATCAAAATCATCCCCTCGGTCTCTACGGGAAATAACTACCACAACAACAGCAAGGATAGCAATCACGCCAATGAGTATAATTACAATCAAACTCGTTGAAATTCCGTCATCTGACCCACTAGATACTTTCACATTGAACGTCTTACCTTGATCTTTGCCATTGAATAGGACATCCTTTGTCTCATTATCGTATACTAT
>JAKMFF010000049.1 GCA_022425585.1 Candidatus Poseidoniaceae archaeon | reverse complement strand
GTATCGTCACAATAACCTCAGCGAATTGGGTATGTTGGCTAACCTAGTAAAACACTCAAGATTTGATAAAAAGGTATTTTTCAATTCCAATGTTCATATTAATCAAACTAATATCTGTGTGCTTGCTTGTCGATTCTGTGCTTTTAGAAGAAGTAAAAGGCAGGAAGACGCTTACGCAATGACTGTAGAAGAATACATCAAAGAAATGGATAAATTTGCAGAACATATTGACGAAGTACATTCAGTTGGGGGACTTCACCCAGACTGGGATATCGATTATTATGTTAAATTAATCAGAACTGCAAAAGAAAAATACCCTGATATCTCAATAAAAGCCTTAACAGCAGTAGAAGTTAAACATCTATCTAATCTCTCAAACATTGATTTTAGTGAAACACTGAAGAGATTAAAGAACGCAGGATTAGATTCACTTCCAGGCGGCGGTGCAGAGATACTGAATGATGATATTCGTGAGATTATATGCAAAGGAAAGGAAAGTTCTGAGGAGTATCTGGAAATACACCGTCAGGCTCATTTATCAGGTATACCATCTAACTGTACCATGTTATTTGGTACAATTGAAACAATAGAAGATCGCCTTGAACACATGGACAAACTGCGTAAATTAGCAGATGAATCATCGATGTTACAGTGTTTCGTCCCGTATCCGTTTTTACCAGATTCATCTAGATTGCCTCAAGCACAATTAGCAACGGCAAATGAAATTCTTCGCACTATTGCAATATCACGTTTAATGTTGGATTCGATACCACATATCAAAGCATATCGAATGAATATTGGAGATGAGGTTGCAGAATTAGCTCTTCACTATGGCGCTGATGATGTGGATGGAACAGTACGTCAAGAATCCATCATGCATTTAGCCGGGGCAAAATCTAGCCTAAATTATGGCACTTACCAATTAGGTAAGTTAGTCAAAGATGCGGGTTTTTCGCCGATTAAAAGAAACACCATATATACCAAATTCAACGAATTTGAAGTTGTACCTCTCAAGCGCGTTAGACGCTTGTCTGTTATTCAAAGTTAGGTGATAATATGATAATTCAAGAAAGCAAAAATGAACATCAAAACTTTGTCAATTGGAAAAACACCATTGGCAGAGTTGCATTCATGAATTGCGATCCATTATTTCTAAAACTTAGTAAAAATTGGAATATTCTGTCTGCACCTCCTTCATGGCTTACTGGACACTTACTAAGAAGCGACTGTATATTAGCCCCAATTCCCGCTGCTGATTATGCCAAGAATTCTAGCGAACTAGTATTAGTGCCTGACTTAGGAATTTGCTCAAAAGGTGAAGTAGGTAGCGTTTTATTATTTGGCAATTGTAGTATATCTGAGATGAAGACAATCGCCCTACCATCGGATTCCTCCTCGTCGGTTGCATTATTGAAATACATCATAAAACAACAAGGATTCGAGCCAACTTATACCCTCATGGGTCCAGACATAGACGCAATGTTGGATAATTGTGATGGTGCATTAATCATCGGTGATAGGGCACTAGACGCATCAAAATTATATCCTGAAAAAATCATCCTCGATCTAGGTTTAGAATGGCGAGAGATAACAGGGAAACCAATGGTGTTTGGAGTTTTTGCTGCTAGAAGAGATACACCAGTAATTGACGTCAAAAGAGCTTACAATTCTTTAATTGAACAACTGGAACTGTTTGAAAATTCTGCGGGTCGTAGAGATGAAATAATTCGGATTTCAGCAGACAAATCTGGACTGACCAAGGAGAGATTAGACAAATATTTTGGTGAGGTTTTCAATCGTTTAGACCAACAACACATAGATGGTTTGAATTTATTCCTCACTGCGGCTTGTGGAAAAATAGAGTCTGCAGAATTTCTTTGGTAGAACGATTATTGCTCATCCTCAGATTTTACTCTCCTAACTTTTCGCTTTTTGGGCTTCACTACTTTCTTCTTAGCGACTATTTTTTCACCAGGAATATCTAGCTTGCCGTCCAATCGTTTTCTTTTTGTTGACATTACTGGTCCTTGCTTATTCCTCTGTATCTTGCCAGTTCGACGTCTAATCTTACTAGATTCATGTGTTTCTAAATCATCATCTAGAGTAAACGCGTTTCGTTTGTTTGGATTTTGGTCATCTTGTCCAATTAATAAATTTGGTTCTTCTTCGTAATCCAAACTATTACTTGAGGTCATTACAGGTTCTGGTTTGCTAATTAATGCAGGCTCTTCTGTGACATCATCATACTCTTCATTTACTTCAAATTCTAGATTTGGTTCATAGTCTTCCTCTTCTTCATTTTCTGAAAAGTCCATAACGTCTAGAATTGTCGAATTTAGGTTATTTCTTCTAATTATCAACCAAACCGATAATATGCTGGCAATTATTATAACGAATATGATAGTGATATTCTCCCCGAATTTAACTAAAATTGAATCAATTTGATTTTCGTTTTCTTCTATGGAGGAATAATTCACCAACGGATTGTTGCCATAATTATACCAAACATTAGATTGAGTTAATCCATCTTGCATTATTTGAGTTATGTATAC
>JAKMFF010000284.1 GCA_022425585.1 Candidatus Poseidoniaceae archaeon | reverse complement strand
AAGAGACCGGCCCTTGTCCTTGTCCTTGGCCTTGTCCTTGGCCTTGGCCTTGTCCTTGGCCTTGTCCTTGGCCTTGTCCTTGGCCTTGGCCTTGTCCTTGGCCTTGTCCTTGGCCTTGTCCTTGGCCTTGGCCTTGTCCTTGTCCTTGGCCTTGGCCTTGACCTTGTCCTTCGCCTTGACCTTCTTCACCTTGTCCGCCAGCATCAGATTCTCCACCACCGTTGGTTCCGCCATTGCCTGAGCCTTGATCCGAATTAGTGAAATCTGGATCATATGCATCAGGTATACCGTCACCATCAGAGTCGGAATATTCGCCGTCGTTAGGATCTGTTGGATAAGCGTCGGAATTGTCAGGTTTACCATCGCCATCGGTGTCAGCATTGTTCGGGTTTGTACCCGAAGCATACTCTTGTGAGTTGGTCAATCCGTCACCATCAGGATCCGCATTGCCATCTCCACCGTTGGTTGGGTTTAGTCCGTTAGAGACTTCCCATCCGTCTGGTAATCCATCGCCATCGCTATCAGCATTGTTCATATTAGTGCCTTGACTTTGTTCCTCTGCATTGGTAAGACCGTCGCCGTCCCAGTCAGCTCCACCGTCAGATGGGTCGTTTGGGTCGGATCCGTCACCGCTCACTGCTGTAACAGCAGATAATGCTAGAAATAGTGCCAAGAGCACGCTCATTATTTTTCTATTGTTCATGTTTTTTACTTCCTTTAGTTTTTTACATAGAGAACCCGCTGTTCTCTCTTTCCATTCGAGTTGCAGGCATGACCTGCTCCAAGACATGTGATTGATGCGATGCTACGCTAGTATTGTCAGTAAAATAAACCTCAAAACAGACTCTTGCTGACGCTTGATTTAACGCATCAGGGGCTTTTAGTGCCCTGTTTTCTGTTTTATTATATGGTTTGTTAATATTCTCCAAATTCATCGCTTTTCACGGGTCGGTCTTAGGGAACCCAGTGTTCCCTCTAACATTTGGAATGGTCATCGGGTATATCAAAAGCGCGATTAAATGCGCCAACAAGTTAACTTAGAATTTCTTCATCATTGATCGATGTGGGCCAATACCTTCGATTGAATACGGTTCATCAATGATTTGCCACCCCTGAGATTGATAAAATTCAATTGCATGCTCTCTGGCTTGTAAGAATCCAGCTTTAGCCGATAAGTGGGTTATTGCTGCTTCCTCGAGGCTTGTTAGTACCTTGGCTGCTAAGCCCTGCCTTCTAAAGTTTTCAAGCGTACCCATTTGGCGAATCTGAAATGCTGGACGGTTTGACGGCACTGATAATGGACCAAATCCTGGTATCTTAACTGCGCCTGGGCCGCCGTGATCTGAGCCTGCACCGTCACTGTCAATCGGGATTAAGTGGGCTCTGCCAACTGCGATTACCGTCTCATCAAGGCTTGCCCAAGCGTGTATTGCTTGGTTATCATCATTGAGCAGTTCAGCACCACGCTTGAAGCCAAGCGGTGCTCGAAGCACAGCGAAACGACAGTCATAATACTCAATTGAAGGAGTTGTTCCAGGTAAAGAAACCGATATCATCTTATTGTCTCCGCGGGTATTTCTAATCAGTACATGTCATCTCTTAAAGAAACCTAATTTTTTTGAAAGGCGCGTTGAAATATAACTTGTTAATCGCAGGTATGTCTGCACGGATGTCGGAGCGGCTACGTCGGGGATTGCAAATCCTCTTACCTGGGTTCAAATCCCAGTCCGTGCTCCAATCTAAAACTATTCAATATTTCACAAATGATGAATAATAAGGAGTGACTGGATGGTATATAGCACCGTTGAGGAATTGACATGCCACAAATTAACAAAAATATCAACAAGGTTGGCACCGGTTTTGCTGCTTTTTTGTCGCCACCAAGTCCAGATGTTATTCGATTTACTGTCGGGCAACCTGATTTTGCCACCCCTGATGCTGTAGTAGAATCGGCAAAATCCGCCCTTGATCGGGGTGAAACAGCCTATACTCGCACCCAAGGCAGTCCCGAGTTATGTCAGGCGGTTTCACAGCACCTAAAGGGTCATGAAATTGAAATCGATGCTGAAAATATCGTAGTTGCACCCGGTTGCAAACAAGCAGTTCTCTATGCCATGATGGCTACTCTAGACCCGGGTGATGAGGTTCTACTATTAGCCCCAGCATGGCCGTCTTATGATGGAATGCTGAAATTAATTGGCGCAGTTCCAATCCATGTTCCGGTACGAAGAGACAATTATCATCCAGATTTTGCTGCGCTAGAGAAGGCCGTAACCAGCAATACCAAAGCAATAATGATCAATTCCCCAAACAACCCTACAGGCGCAGTATATACTCCTGAAGAAATTGAGAAGTTGGTAAAACTAGCAGTAAAACATGATTTGTGGATTATCGACGATATGATTTATGCAACATTAGTGTGGGCTGATTACGGCTACACTTCCCCAGCATCAATCAAAGGAGGAAAAGAGCGAACCATCACTATTGGAGGTTGGTCGAAAGGTTGGGCCATGACTGGATGGCGTCTTGGCTGGGCTGGCGGTAGTAAGGAAGTTGCTGACGCGATTAAGAAGATTAACGCAAGTGCTGCAACCCACGTACCTACCTTTTTGATGCCTGCGGCAATTACGGCACTATCGCTTGAGGAAGAAACAAAAATAATGCAAGACTCCTTTCACGAACGTCGAGATGTGGTTCACAAGTTACTCGACAATTTGCCTGGAATAACTTTGCCAAAACCTGAGGGAGCTTTCTATGCCCTTTGCGATATTAGCCAAACAGGTATGACTGACATCGAATTTGCTCAGCGAGCACTTGAGGAAGCTAAAGTACAATTGATTCCCGGCTCTTTGATGGAAGGTGGAGAAGGTTTTATTCGCATATCGTATGCAACTTCAATGGAAAATATCGAAGAGGGAGTAAGACGACTCAACACTTGGTTATCATCGATTTAATCAAACATGGTTTGATAAAACCGGCATACTAGACTCCCCCATGGCAGAGGGCGCTACTCCGTGGATTACTGAAGCGGTAGTAAATGCTCAATCGATTCATATTCTTGGAGCTGGGCTAAATTCAGCAAGACCGGCACATCAAGCAATTCATGATTTAGATGATAGGGGCTGGAGACTGGTCCCGATACATCCTCGAGATGCTGGAAGTAGCATACTTGGCAGGCCGATTCGGCCGTCGATTGACGAAGGAATAATTCCCGACATAGTGGTTCTTTTCCTTGCGCCAGAGAGAGCTAAACAAGCAGTAACAAAGATGCTGATGCAATATCCACAGGAGAATTTCCCCGTGATATGGTTTCAAATCGGTGCACTGGACAATGATACTGCAGAAATGCTTGAGCAAAGTGGTCGACGCTTTGTCAGCGAAGACTGTATTGTCCGATACATCACTAGAAATGGCCTATACCCAAGATTTACGCTTAACTCTTCACAGTGGTTCAGACAGATTAGTGATGAAGATGGTAGTGGGTGCTCAGTATGGCAAGCATTTTGCGGTGATGCTGAATTGATGAATACTGCGCTTGAATGGGTTGGCGACCTACTTGACCTTGAACAATCACAACATACAATTGCTAGATACATTAGAAGCCTGCAAAAGAATGATGAAACGCTGTTAGAAACGGCAATACGGCTAACTTAAATTTGGACGAATCGATTTAATGTCCCACCGCCGCCAAAGGTAGCGTAGTACAAATCACCGCTAGGAGAAAAACGCAATGGCAGAGGCGTGCCTAATTGAGTGGCAATTCTAGTTTCATCAGAGTCCCAGCCAGAGAAGTTACCCTCCTCATCAAACGCAGGGGTAAAATCGATTCTCACTATTTCATGGCCTTTGGGAAGAAGCGTGTTCCATGAACCATAAACTGAGGCATAAACGGTGTGCCCAGCGCTGGTAGAGAGGCCCGGGAGAGATGAGTTCTCTGGTCTCACATCAATACCGTTCATCGAAGTATGTGGCGTCCATTTAGCAATTGGCCCGATTGTCCCAGGTGGCACGGGGTCATCTGGTTCGTCGTTTGGCCAACCATAATCAGCACCTTGGATTAACAAATTTACTTCTTCATGAGGATGGTCGCCTTCCCAATCTCGTCCGTTATCGGTGAACAGATAACCCATAGAATCGACCCAAACACCATCAAATGAATTTCTTACGCCGGAGGCCAAGATGCCATGTTCGCCGGTTTGACCATCAACCCACAACAAGGCGCCATTACGTGAATCATCTTCTAAACAGATGTTACAAGTCGAGCCCGAATGCCAAATCAAGGTACCATTTGGCATCGCATTGATGCCATTTGTTTGGTGATTGCCGACTGGCACATCATCGATTAGCACTAGTTTTTCTCCTACCTGCCAATTCAAAGAGATATTGTATCTTGATAATTTTCCAGCCTCAGAGACAAATAGTACATC
>JAKMFF010000004.1 GCA_022425585.1 Candidatus Poseidoniaceae archaeon | reverse complement strand
TTGCAGAACAGGTGAGAATTGTCTGCCAATAGCTTCACCGAGATAACCATCTTCCATTGGGGGCAGCCCAACAATTGTCGCAGGTAATACGGCATCTTTTCTTGCGGTGATTGCAGTTACGTGCATTACTGGATATTGGCCGGTTAGTGAATAGAAGCCAAAGTGATCTCCAAAAGGCCCTTCCAATCTTGTCTCGCCTGGTATGCAGTATCCTTCAATCACAATGTCAGCTTCAGCTGGTACCATCAAGTCCTGTGTGAGTGCTTTGGTTATTCGCAAAGAGCGGCTCCCCAGAATTCCGGCAAATTGGTATTCTGAGAGATTGTCTGGCAATGGGGCAATGGCAGAGAAAATCAATTCTGGAGGTCCGCCCATACAGATGGCAACAGGCATCTTTTGGTTCTCCCTAGTTGCTGCAGCATGGTCAGCTCCGTGCTTGTGAATTTGCCAGTGTAAACCTATTTGCTTTTCAGAGAATACTTGAGCACGATACATGCCTAAGTTGTGTTCACCAGAATTTGGGTCTTTGGTTACCACTAGGGGTAAGGTGACGAATGGTCCGCCATCCATTGGCCAGGTTTTAGGAATTGGTAGTTTGGTCAAATCAGTATCTAGCCTAACCCTTTGACACTTGCCGCGCCATTTCTTTCTAGGGGGCATAGCAAGTGCATCTCTTACCAACGGTAGTGCCTTCCAAGGTGCTCTCATGTAAGCTCCAATGTCAGGTTTCATCATCGCTACCATTCTGTCGCCAACTTCAGTCTCATGGGATGCTCCTAATGCTCTCAAGGTTCTGTCATTACTGCCAAAGATGTTCATGACAAGTGGGATTTTGGAAATTGAACCATCAGCAAGTCGTGGTTGTTCGAATAAAACTGCAGGGCCGTCATTCTTTACCAGTAGATCTGCGATTGCTCCTGCTTCATACTCAACATCTACGGGTCGAGATATACGCAGCATTTCGCCTCTCGACTCGAGGTGATGCATCCAGCGCTTCAGAGTCTTCCAAGCCACGCTCATCCCAGTATGATTATACCTTTGAACCTGCGTAGTATTCCATATCGTTACAACCGCTTCATTGATGGACTGATTATGGCTAGCATGGTCATGGCAGAAGAGGCCGACATGGTCGATGTTTTGGTCATCGGAGCGGGGCCTGGTGGCGGTTCAGCAGCAATTCACAGCGCTAGAGCTGGCCTCAAGACAGTAGTAGTAGAAGCAGATCCATCTGTTGGTGTACCAGTTCACTGTGGAGAATGTCTCTCCGAGATGGCTGTGCAAAATCTAGATTTAGAAATCCCAGACCATGTCAAAGCACTTGACGTGAAAGGAATTAGAGTAATCTTCCCCGATGGTACAGAAAAACTGCTAACAGAGCCTGGATATGTGCTTGAGAAGCACCTATTTGAACAGTGGTTGATGGATGAGGCGGGAAATATTGGCTCTACTTTGCACTTAGGACATAAAGTAACTTCTATGGAAAGAATTTACAATAGCGGAAATCAATTTTCCAATTGGAAAATCGATGGGAAGGGTGAAAATTTCCCGATTTATTGTAAAGCCGTAATAGATGCATCAGGCGTCGCTGGTGCATCATCAAAACTACTTGATATGGGAACAGAAGTGGAGGTCATTGCTGGTTTCCAATACGAAATGACCGATGTTGAAAATGATGGCTACCTTGACTTTTATCTGTGGCCACAATATTCTCCACATGGTTATGTTTGGATGATACCAAAGAAAGGTGAAAGAGCCAATGTTGGTTTGGTAACAACTGACAAGAAGGGTGCCATAAAGTACCTTGATAAGTTCATTCAAGACACTTATCTGGACGGCAAACCAATGGTCAATCCACAATGGCGTGATCAGTCTGTAAAAGTCAGGCCATTCGGAGGGACTATCCCAATTTCAGGCCCCAGAGAAGTGACAGTCGAAGATGGTGTAATACTAGTTGGAGATGCCGCAGGATTTACCTCTCCATTGTTTGAAGGGGGATCTCATCTCGCATTGTGGTCCGGCCGAGAAGCAGCAAAAGTGATTGCTAAAGCAATTACAGCAAATGATTTGTCTAAGGCATCATTAATGCCTTATGAAGCAGCGTGGAAGAAGCGTTTCCCACCTTATCATAAAATATTGAAAGGCAAGACAGCATTGTATGAATTGACTGATGAGGAAATGTCGACAATGGCTCGATGTTTGCCAGATGAGTTAGGTAATATGTCACCATTCCAAAAACTAGGAATCGGTTTGAAGATTCTAGTGAGAAAACCTGCTTTATTAACCAAGAAGGTAATCTCTGTCCTTTTATCGTTCGGATATAGTCGAGCTAAACACTTTGGCTGGTAATTCTCCATCCACAGATTATTACGAGAGATAAATCCATCAAGAATTAGAGGTAGCGAAGGCTATGTGGGAGGCTACGTTGTGGATTGCTTGCCTTGCCGCAATCGTATTGATGATTCAACCCTCCCTCTATGAGAGGTCTGTGCTCGGTGCTACAGCAGCTCATGTTTGTCTTGCATTGCCGTTTTTTGCTCTTGTGAGTAGATTTATTGTTAACGATACTTCGATACAATACGTAGTTGCCTTTGGCGGAGAATCATTGCCGTTCAAATATCGCTTTGCTGCAACTTGGGCAGCTCGTGAAGGACCTATTCTAATGTGGGTGGTATGGCTTTCTTTGCTATCATGGATTTGGCGCAAGCCAATGCAAGCAAAAACAACAGAATCCGCCACTGCCCGTGATTTTAGACAGCGAATCATGTACGGATTCTCCCTCACTTTACTATTGATTGCTATTGTTCTTAACCCATTTAAGGAAACACCAGAATTCTTCTTTGGTTCTGGACTTAATGAGCTACTGCAAACCGATTTGATGGTCATCCATCCACCAATAATATTCCTTGCCTATTCGTTTTGTATCTTCATTACTGCGATTTCACTTTCAGGGATTTTTACCAAAGAAACCGAAGGAATCGGTGATAGGATCATCGCCATTACTAGGCCAGGCTTATTGATTACCACGATAGGAATTGGTCTTGGTGGTCTATGGGCTTATTTAATCCTAGATTGGGGTGGTTATTGGGCATGGGATCCTGTTGAAACAGGTTCCTTCCTACCTTGGTTGGCATTAGTTGGAGTGTCGCATTTGCGAACCAGACCTGGTAAAGTCAGTGACAAAGGCTGGATCGGGGCAGGTTTGGTTGTAGGTGCTCTAGCATTATTTGCCACACTAGTTACCAGAGCAGGCGGCGTTTGGGCATCATCGGTTCACACCTTCGTAACCTCTGACAGTGGAACAGCTCCTTCCGATGCATTTTCTCGTATGATGCTATTGAAAAATGACAGCATTGCGGGAGTCGAAATTATGACATATTTGATGTTTATTTTACTGATTATTGGCTCTTGGTTGATGCTAAACCGTACTTATCATCACGACAAAGATTCTACTAACTCAGCTTTCTTCTTACTAATTCCAACTCTAGGGGCAGCAATGGCAATACCATTCGGTGCCGACCTATACCACTGGATTCCTGATATCGC
>JAKMFF010000002.1 GCA_022425585.1 Candidatus Poseidoniaceae archaeon | reverse complement strand
GGCGTCTGTGGCTTTTTTTCCCCGCTCCCAAAACTATCAAAAAACCTCTGTTTCCATTGGAGACAATGGAGGTAGTATTATACACCTCTTTGGCTGAGAACAAAATCCAGCGCGACCAAACAGCATTGAGGTGAGAATATGGTAATCGACCACACAAAGAAAACAACAGAAGAAACCGAGATTGATTTTTCCCACGAACACATTGAACCAATGCTTCAAGAAGCTCCAGAAAGATTCGTATTATTCCCGATAGAGCATGCAGACATTTGGGAAATGTACAAATTCCATGCCGCAGCATTTTGGACCGCAGAAGAGATAGATTTAGCAGAGGACGCAAAAGACTGGAAAAAACTCAATGCTAACGAACAACATTTCCTAAAGCACGTATTAGCATTCTTTGCTGCAAGTGACGGGATTGTTAACGAGAATCTAGTGACTAATTTCGCTGATGAAGTTCAATGGGCAGAAGCCCGCTGTTTCTACGGCTTCCAGATTATGATGGAAAATATACATGCTGAAACATACTCGTTGCTAATCGACGCTTACATCACTGACCCTAATGAGAAAGCCCACCTTTTCAATGCGCTTGAAACAGTCCCCTCGGTACGTAAGAAGGGTAACTGGGCGCTAAAGTGGCTGTCGAGGAAAAAGGGTTCATTCGCTCAAAGGTTAGTTGCATTTGCGGCAGTTGAAGGGATTTTCTTTTCCGGTTCATTCTGCGCTATCTTTTGGCTAAAGAAGCGAGGATTGATGCCAGGATTGACATTCTCCAATGAACTAATTTCTAGAGATGAAGGTCTACACTGCGACTTCGCTTGCCTGCTTCACAACAAACTAATCAGAGGCGCAGGCGAAAATATGATTCACCGAATCATTGCAGAAGCAGTAGAGATTGAAACTGAGTTTGTAACCAGCGCCCTTCCTGTAGAACTTATTGGAATGAATGCTGGACTAATGCGACAATATATCGAATTTGTTGCAGATCGGTTATTGGTTTCTCTCAACAGCAGCAAGCTGTACAACGTTTCAAACCCATTCCCATGGATGGAAATGATTTCAATGCAAGGTAAAACCAACTTCTTCGAAAAGAGAGTTGGCGAGTACCAAAAATCAGGTGTCAAGGATAGTGGTTCCAGTCTAGGAAGTGTCCAACAACGCTTTTCAGTAGACGAAGACTTTTGAACCGTACGCGATGGAGACAAGATACTGCGAATTTCAATAACATGACAAGGGAGGCCAAAATATGACAATGCAAGTAGTAAATAGGAAAGGCGAAAGAGAAGATGTAAGGTTCGATGCAATCCTAGAAAAACTCGCCGGCTTGACATATGGATTAGATGAGCAATGGATTGACCCAGCACATTTGACAAAATTAACCATTGAAGGGCTATATGATGGTGTTTCAACAAGAGAACTTGACCAGTTAGCTGCTGAAACTGCAGCCTCATTAGCTTCCCATCATCCAGATTATAGCAAACTTGCAGCCAGAATCTGTGTGGACGATCTTCACCGTTCAACAAAATCTACTTTTTCAGAAGTGGTAACCGACCTTCGAGAATTTATTGATCCTGAATCAGGAGCACACGCACCGCTAATTTCTGAAGAAGTTTACAAGGTTATCCAAGACAACAAAGCAATCTTGGATGAGCATATAGATTACGGCAGAGATTTCAACTACGACTACTTTGGATTCAAGACCTTAGAACGGTCATATTTGTTAAAATTAAACGGGGAAGTAGCAGAAAGACCACAACATATGTTGATGAGAGTCTCTGTTGGTATCCACCACGGAGATATAGAGAAAGCATTGCATACATATGACTTGATGAGTCAAGGTTACTTCACTCACGCAACTCCTACCTTATTCAATTCAGGTACTCCGACTCCACAGATGTCTTCTTGTTTCTTGCTGACAATGCAAGATGATTCTCTGGTGGGGATTTATGACACCTTGAAACAGTGCGCACTTATCTCAAAATCTGCTGGTGGAATTGGTCTATCAATTCACCATGTAAGGTCAAAAGGGTCTTACATCAAAGGGACTAATGGAGAAAGTAACGGTATTGTTCCAATGTTGCGAGTATTCAACGATACTGCAAGATATGTTGACCAAGGTGGCGGCAAAAGAAAAGGTTCAATTGCGATTTACCTAGAACCATGGCATCCAGATATTTTGGCATTCTTGGATTTGAGGAAAAATCACGGTAAAGAGGAACTAAGAGCGAGAGATTTATTCTACGCATTATGGACTCCAGATTTGTTCATGGAAAGAGTACAAGATAATGCAGATTGGTCATTCTTTTGTCCTAATGAATGTCCTGGTCTTCAAGACGCCTATGGCGAAGATTTCAAGAAGTTATACGAATCCTATGAAGCTCAAGGTCTTGCACGAGAAACAATTCCAGCAAGAAGCGTTTGGGACAAGGTAGTCGAATCTCAAATTGAGACAGGAACTCCTTACATGCTGTACAAAGATGCTGCGAATATAAAATCGAATCAAAAGAACCTTGGAACAATACGATCCTCAAACCTGTGCACAGAGATTTTGGAGTACACAGCCAAAGATGAAGTGGCAGTTTGTAATCTAGCATCAATTGCATTGCCCCGGTTTGTCAAAGAAGATAGCAATGAATTCGATTTCCAAACATTGTATGACGTGACTTACCATGTGACTGGTAATCTTAACAGAGTTATTGACGTAAATTACTATCCTGTTGAAGAGGCAAGGAATTCTAATATGAGGCACAGACCGATTGGCCTTGGTGTTCAAGGTCTAGCAGATACTTTCGCTATGCTAGGAATGAATTTTGAATCTGATGAAGCCAAGAAATTAAACAAAGAGATTTTTGAAACTATTTACTATGCAGCATGCACAGCATCAAAGGATCAAGCAATTGTCGAAGGTCCCTACTCAACATTCAAAGGTTCTCCTGCCAGCGAAGGAATACTACAATTCGACTTGTGGGACATGAATGAACACAGTGGTATGTGGGATTGGGATTCACTCAAGGCTGAGATTGTTGAGCATGGAATGAGAAATTCTCTACTCCTAGCTCCAATGCCTACTGCATCAACATCTCAAATATTGGGCAACAATGAATGCTTTGAGGCATTTACATCTAACTTGTATGTAAGAAGAACTCTTTCTGGTGAATTTATTGTGCCAAATAAGCACCTCATTAAGGATTTGATTGGCGAAGGTCTGTGGAGTTTGGAAATGAAAGACGAGATTCTGCGACACAAAGGCTCGATTCAACATATCGCTGGTATCCCTGATAGACTCAAGGATCTATACAAGACAACCTGGGAAATTAAGCAAAAGAACGTGATTGATATGGCTGCCGACAGAGGAGCTTACATCGACCAAAGTCAGTCGATGAATATTCACATGACCGATGCTAACTCTGCCAAGGTCTCTTCGATGCACTTCTACGGATGGAAAAAAGGACTTAAGACCGGAATGTACTACTTGAGAACTAAAGCAGCCGTAGACGCAATTCAATTCACCGTTGAGCAAAAGAAAGGCGAAGACCAAACGGTCTCTGGTCTGGCGGATAGAGCAGAAATTACCAGTTTAGAAGCGATAGCATGTAGTCTGGATACTCCAGACGATTGTTTGAGTTGTGGTTCTTGATCACACTTCAGATTGTTTGTTACACTTTGGGCAAGATATTTTTCCACTGTAACCATTAGGAACCAGTAGTTGATTTTCACAGTGTGGGCAACTTAGAACTGTTTTACCTGGGTTTTCTCTGCCAAGTAGTCTTTCTATTGCAACCGGCCATCCCTCTTTCATCTCTTCTTCAGAGAATAATAGTGGAAGAGCAGCAATGCCTATTCCAAGTAGCGTACACATCATAGAAAACGGTATCATCATCCCGCCATCTGCGAGTGAAACAGAAACCGGATTCAAGTCTCCGCCGCTGAATACAACACTTAGAGTCCCAGAAAGTATGAATGTAACAATCGTGAGATTAACGCCATTACGATACTCTTGAGTCAATAGTATGCCACTGAAGATGAATAAAGAGGCAACAATAAATGCAACAGGGGCTAATAGCCAGCCTAGACCTCCATCACCAAACGCAGCAAAACTTAGTGCCCAAAACATTCGGAAAATTCCGTAAAGAATTATTATGGTTCCAAC
>JAKMFF010000356.1 GCA_022425585.1 Candidatus Poseidoniaceae archaeon | reverse complement strand
CTCCAACCGATAACATGTACATCACTGAGACTCAAATGGATGAAGCTTGGATGCCTGGAGACATGTTGCCATATGGTGACATGAAAATCTCCCCGGCCGCTGGTGTGCTAAATTACGGGCAGGGTTTATTTGAGGGAATGAAAGCATATCGAACCTCAAAAGATCGTGTTGTGTTCTTTAGACCTGAAGAAAATGCAAGAAGAATGCAAAGAGGCGCTGACCGACTAAAGATGCCGCCGGTACCGGAGTCTATTTTTATCGACGCAGTTGAACAATGTGTACAAGCTAACTTACGCTGGCTACCGCCAATGGGCAAAGGCGCAATGTATGTCAGGCCACTACTGATGGGTTCAGGCCCAATTCTAGGCGTTGCACCCGCACCATTTTATCGATTCTTGGTGTACGTAACTCCGGTTGGACCATACTTCAAGGGCGGAGTTAAAGCGATTGATTTACTGA
Organism: Candidatus Poseidoniaceae archaeon; assembly: GCA_022425585.1. The sequence continues at coordinate 2,626 of JAKMFF010000356.1, read as the reverse complement.
TTTCTGATGTTCATCATAGAGCAGCACCTGGCGGATCTGGTGGTGTCAAAGCAATCGGCAATGCACCTGGAATGAAGCCGAGCAAAGATGCTAAGGCAAAGGGATACGCCGAAATTATCTATCTTGATGCGCAAACACATTCATGTATTGAAGAAGTAGGCGCGGCTAACTTCTTTTGCGTCAAAGATGGCGTTCTTTACACACCGGAATTAACTGGCACAATTTTACCAGGAATCACCCGCAACAGCATCATTCAACTGGCAAAGCATGCAGGAATTGAAGTGCATGAAACCAGAGTGACTGCAGAGTTTGCCATGAGTGCTGATGAAGCATTTTGCTGCGGCACTGCGGCGGTTATTTCACCGATTGGCTCAATTACTCAAGGCGAAGAAAAGGCCACCTATGGAGCAGGAAAACCTGGAGCAATGACTCAAATGTTGTATGAACACTTAGTTGGGATTCAAAACGAAACCAAAGAAGATATCTTTGGTTGGCTGCATGAAGTGCCGCTATGATTAGCGCTTCTTGAAACTCGAACGCTTCCTTGAACTAGGCCTTTGACCGCCTGAGCCGCGTGACTTTCTTTGTGACCTGGCTCGCCTGTCACCGGTTTTTGGACCTTCAGCAATCCTTTGGGCTTCAGTATTTTTGACATCCTTTTGCATTTGGCGCCATTCTGCACCAATCATTTGGAGAATCTCTTCCTTGTTGCTTGCGCCAATTGATTTTTTGGCCCCGCTGCGCGAAACCCAAAGGCGCCCTTCTTTGCCGTATGGCCTATTTGGATGAGAAATTTGTTCCTCACGCTTGATTTTTTTTAGCCCAACTTTACGAGCTGCATAGAACAATGAATCCAAATCAGGTTTTAGTACTGAAGAATCTCTTGGTACTCTTCGTCCACTACGGCGTGACGTTTTAGCATCGAAATATCCAGGCCAGATAGAAAGTCTGTCGGGATTGTGGTCCATCATCTCACCTTGGCGCAAAGAACGCAGTTTGCATTCACTCAACTAGTACGCCGTTGATGACTCCATCCTTACCTGGACGGGAAGTAATTCGAACTCGACCTTTGTCGGTTTCGATTATTGCGCCCTTGACTAGAACGTTTCTACGGACATAGTTAGGGTCAGATTCGTTTTCAACAACGTTTTCAATGGTTCCAAGTGTAGTTTTACCAGTTTTTGGATTGTTGATTGAAACCTTGTTAGCAGCAAGTACACGAACTAGGGTGTTGCCGCCTGTTCTGCGGTAAATCTTTCTTTTTGGCTCTCCAATAAGTGCCATTTGTTTCTCGGTTGAGATCTCGGTTGACCGCTTACCGCGAGCCTGTACCTTTCGACCACCGCTTGGTTTTCTACGTGAAATTCCGTGCCATTGAGCCATAGTAATGCTTCCTTGCAGGACACACCGACTGGCGAGGGATATATGAAATCAACCCTCACTGACAAATTGTTGCTATTTGTGAAATTATCTTACCGTCAGTTGTTGCTAATGTAGCAATTAACTCATCGCCAACCAATAATTGGGCAACTCCTGCAGGTGTTCCGGTAAACAAATAGTCACCGGCAACAACCGGTGCCCATTCCAGCAAACTATCCATCTGTTGTTGTGGGCCAATACTCATCGACGAGAGATTCGAGGTTTGTTTTATGATGCCATTGACGGTCAAATTAATCACATATTCTCCAGCAACTAGGTCACTAAATTCACCATTAAATGAGGTGAAACCGCCAACAACAGCACTGCCTCTGAAACACTTTCCTTTGGTCCACGGCAGTTGTTCACTGCGCAGCTGAGATTGAGTGTCCCGGTCGGTTAAATCAAGTCCAACGGCAATTGCTTCAGGTTGCAAATTATTGCCAAGGCGAATTACACATTCTACTTCATGATGAACAGAACCTGGATGAGTTGATACTTGGATTGGACCAGTGCGTTGAAGACAATTATTTGGTTTAACAAAAAATACCGGCTCAGCGGGTTGCTGGTTCCCTAATTCTGTTGCATGCTTAGCGAAAGTACGGATTGCACACCATAGAGCCATAACTACCCCAACGAGAACCAGCACATCAATACCTACCCAAAGACAACTGTCAAAAACCATCAGTTTAACCGGTCGAATATGAGCAAGGATTGGAGCATTCGTAAGCGACGCCCGGTACGTAGAAAGAACATTGCACCACTGCTCAAAGCGCTAGAATCCTCGCTTGGGATTGACCTATCGGTCGATGGGGCTTTTTTAGAAATGGCTGAGTACGGCCCGTGGCAAATGGTTTTTGTTGACAAAGTTGCCAAAGCGATCGAAGTGAAAAACAGCGATAATGAGCGGTTTACCTTCTTGACCTTGAGGGGATTTTTAGAGCATAGCGACGCGGCTAAATGGGTAGATGTCGATCATGGTGCAATTCCGTTTTTGATGAATGGTGCCGATTGTATGGTGGCTGGAGTTCAGGCTGCCGATGAAGATATTGCAGTTGGTGAATTGGTATGGATTCGCGACATGACACACAAGAAGCCGCTGGCTATTGGATGGTCGACTATGGAAGGTCAAGAAATGGCCTCTGCCACCAAAGGTAAAGGCATCAAAACCCTACATTGGATTGGCGATGAGCTCTGGGATATGGAATCC
>JAKMFF010000354.1 GCA_022425585.1 Candidatus Poseidoniaceae archaeon | reverse complement strand
ATCGCCCATATTGCCCATCTTGACCGCAAAATGGATGCTAGTCAATTCATTGGCATTAGTGTAAAAATACGACCTAAAGCAGAGCGAGAGGAACGATTTGATAGATCTCGCGGAGATAGAAACGACCGACGCAGAAATGATGACAGAGGTGGAAGAAGAGATGACCGTAGAGATTCTCGACGAGATAATCGTAGAGACTTCGGCAACAGAGACAACCGACGTGGCAATGACAGGGATAACCGCTCCAGAGGATATGACCGTAGAGATTCTCATGGAGACAATGATTGGGATTGTCCAAAATGCAATAATTCCAACTTTGCTAGAAGAGTGGAATGTAACAGATGTGGTGCTCCAAAGCCAGGTGGTGGAAACTCTGGCGGCAGAGATTCTGGACGTAGGGATTCTGGCAGAGGCAACTTTAGAGACCGAGATTCTGGGCGTAGAGATTCTGGCAGAGGTAACTTCAGAGACCGAGATTCTGGGCGTAGAGATTCTAGGAACAGGTCCGGGGACAGAGAAAAGAAGATTTTTGCTGATAATGATTGGACTTGCACAAAGTGCAACAACTCTAATTTTTCTTTCCGTAAGGAATGCAACCGCTGTGGCGAACCAAGGAGTGGTAACTCTGGTGGAGGTAATAACAGAGACCGACGAGATCGTCAACCAAGAAATGACAGGCCAAGTCGGAATGACGGAGAGCCGAGAAGATTTAGAAAAGCAAGAGGTAAATCTGCAAATCACGCCCACAACAGGGGGCCAAAACCGCTTGATGCTCGTTCAAGAAGAAGAAATCGCGATGATTAAGTGATTCGCCTACAACCCTCGATACATGAGTGCCGAGGACCACTACTTGGACGCTATAGAAAAATTAGATTCTGGAGACCGAGATGCTGCATTAGAGCATGCTTACAAAGCGGTCAAATTAGACCCAGAACATGTTGATGCATGGCACGTAATTTCAGACGCTCATCTGATGGCTGATGGAAAGCCAGCGAACCTAATCGATGCTTCTAAGTCCCTATCTGCTGTGAAAAGAATTGTTGAACTAGACCCCACAAGAATTGACATTTGGGTGCGGGGTGGCAGACTTCTTGCTGATGAACTAGGTCTCATGTTCGATGCCTTAGAATGGTGGCAAAAAGTCAGACACCACGCTCCATATGAGGTTACACCGTTAATCGAACAAGCAACAATCCTAGCCGATTTAGGATTATACGGCGAAGGTAGAGAAAGAATTGAAACTATTTTGAATGAAAATATGGATGTTGCCACCAGCCAATATGGCCGTGTTCACCAATTACTTGGCTTATTCAATACTGCCATTCAGCAGAACACCAACGAACATTTCAAGCCATGGGAAAAGCGTCATCCAGGGTGGATGGCTATCGAATCGAAGATGCGCAAACCACCTGTTTCAGAAACTTTCATTTTTATGCTAGTAACTGTGCCGATTTTGTTTGGTGTGATTATTCTTTCCAACTTTTTAGCTGGAGAAGGTTTAGCAGCTTTTTGTTTGACGAGCGTGGTTATTTTCATTGCAGTTATTGCTGGTATGAGGTTCACTAAGAATATGTTCAGAACAATAAATAGGCCAGCATTCAATCTTCTGAGAGCAATGAACTTTGAATCATCAACTGGATTTAGTGTCATATCTGAGGAAATCAGGACTTCTGTCCTTTGCATGTACATTATGCAAAGAAAGCCTGTCGCATGGCAAGAAAGAATGTTGATGATTGTCGAGGAAAACAACCAGTTACCGAAGAATTGGCAACTTGAATTGCCAGATTTTGAATCCCATTTAGATGATATAGGATATATCGAGGATGAAAACACCCCATTCTGGGAAAATGATAATCCAGAGCCGTATGAAGAAGAATAATCACGTTCCGGCGTTGTAATCGTCCAAATAAGCGATTTGTTCATCTGTTAAAGAGTCAATTTCAAAGCCAAGTGTTGCTAGTTTTGTTGTAGCCAATCCTTGATCCTGTTCTGTGGTAATATCATATACTATTGGCTTCATTTCACTACCTTCTTTGGCAAGGCGGCATAATGCTAGGTATTGATTAGCAAATGACATATCCATTACTTCTGAAGGGTGCCCTTCAGCTGCTGCTAAATTGACTAACCTACCGTCAGCCAACAGGAATATTTGCCTTCCATCTTTCATAGTATACTCGACATTATTGTCTCTGATTGTTCTTTTACTGGAAGCTTGTGAAGTTAGTTCTTCAATATTAATCTCACAATCATAGTGTCCTGTGTTGGAGATAATTGCTCCATCCTTCATTGAGGCAAAGTGTCTGTCAACGATTACATCTTTCATGCCTGTTGCAGTACAGAATATATCGCCAAGTTTAGCCGCTTCATCCATTGTCATGACTCTAAATCCATCCATTACTGCCCTTAATGCTGGAAGTGGATCTACCTCGGTAATGATAACGTTAGCACCCATACCTTGAGC
>JAKMFF010000351.1 GCA_022425585.1 Candidatus Poseidoniaceae archaeon | reverse complement strand
AGAAAGGGGCTTACTCCCTACTCCCTCATTAATCTTCCAAGAGGGCATCTAATGGCTTAATCGAAATAGGTTAAGATAGGGCTATTCCTTCACCATAATCAACACAGTATGGTTCTCCCTTTATTGCCCCTTTGACTACTTTTTCCGAAGTTATCACGGCCGGCATCAAGAAGGTACTAGTTATGAATGCGAAAATAATCAATAAACACATTATCATGAAGAAATTTTCGAGGCCAGGGAAAGTAACTAGGAATCCAGCACCAATTCCGCTTACTGTAGTAATTGTTGTCTCAAATATTGTTTGACCAGTCTCTTCTATAGAATTCGCAATACCAACAGGTGTTTCACCTTCCTCTTGTATTCTATGCATCACGTGAATGGAATCATCAACTCCTATACCAAATACAATTGTCCCAATCATTGCGGTAAATATGTTGACATTGACATCAGGACTGTTCATCAACAGAGGCTGCCATAATATTACCACAGCAACAGGTATCATGGTGATGATTCCTAATCTTATTGATCTAAACACAATTGCTAGGACAATTGTTAGAATTATCATCGTTACAATTGTAGTAAGGTTTTGTGAACTATGGATTCCTTCATTAATATCCAGTGATACAGGAAGTCCTCCTGTTAGTTTGGAAGATTCAGTGCCTTCAAGTCCAGTGTCTTCTGTCAACATATCATCTATTTGCTCACGAAGTACTGCTGCTTCATTTAGATTCATATAAGGTTGAGTCACATAGATTATACCTTTCGTACCTCCTTCATTTAGCAGCATAGATTTCACTTCATCACTCAATGTATCAAATACAATATTGACCATGTCTTTTCTTAGCTGTTCCCTACCACCTTCTCCGCTAGCATCAAGCAGTAACCAGGCATGACATTCGATTGGGTCATTTGATTCCCAACAAGGCTCGTGAAGTAAGTCCCATAAGGTGCCTTGATACAAGTTAATATCCTCATTAAGCCCAATTGTAACAGGAATAGTCCTCAAGAAAGTAACAATACTGGTAGTATTTGTTCGCTCTACATCGCCGATTTGTTGTTCGAGATGATCAATAACATCTAGAACAGGTAAATCTCTAATCCGGTCTGTATTGTTATTATTGGGTCGCTCTTCGGCGCTGAAGATGAAAAGTGAGGTTTGTCCTCCACTAAAATATTCAGAATATTCTGATAGTGAATCCAACGATTCAATCCCATCTGGTGCTTCTGATGAACCCGTTATTGGTTCGTTCATTGAATCTAAACTAATAATGCCGTAAAATGTTACTGAACCAAAGATGATTAGGATAATAATAAATCCCTTTACCGGTATCTTACCAATATTCTTCCACATCGTAGGGTTTGTTCGTTTATTATATTTCAACATCCAAGCCAGTGTTGGTACTAGAATTATGCTGAGAACTAGTGTTGAAGCGATACCCAAAACTAAAGTTACACCAACAGAGCGAATAGGTGATACAGTGACAATTTGGGGGGCAATTAGCACTGAGAATCCGATAATTGTGGTGATTGCGGAGAGAAATACTGCCACGCCAGTTGAACTAGCCATTTCTAATACGCATTTTTTATAAAAGTCAAAATCCCATAAATCTGGTACTTTGAGTGACTTTTCCCCACGCTTTTTCCGTCTCGTATTCTCTTCAATCATTTTTTCTAATTCTTTACGCCGTACTTCTTCAATACGATTTACCATGTGAAGTGCGTAATCCACACCTAGGCCAATTAGGATAGGGAATGTGGCAACAATCATTGGAGTCAAAGTAATATCTAGAATTACTGAAGAGCCAAAAGTAAATGCTAAAGCCATCACGATTGGTGTTCCAGTTATGGCAACGACTTTCAATGAACGATGTAAAAGGGTGATGACAAGTACAGTAAACAATATTGACCAAGGTAAAATCATAAGCAGGTCTTCATAGATTGCATCAGAAATATCCTCTAGAACTTTGGTCAAACCAGTAACTGCCATCATTGGTACTTTTTGTTCTTCCGAACTATCTGACTTTGGACGATTATCAACTACTTTTTCAAAATGCGCTAGGAGTTCCTCAAAGTTGTTGAAATCATCGATTTCATCAAAATTTTGATTCATCCCGACAATTATTGCAGTAGTATCCCAAATTCCGTCTTGATTGGTATCTTTAATCAAGGCGTCAAAACTGCCATTTGATTGCTCAATTATGGTGTCAATTCTTTCTTGCTCAGGAATTGCATATTCACCACCGCCTGGCAATTGATCACAATCTAAGTCAATGATGGGCACTCTTGTATCTACTCCATGTTCACAAAGTGAATTGTTAAATCGACCATCAGCTGAGTTAATTTCCTTGATTACTTGTGCGGGAGATATTATCCATAAAACACCATCATTGCGACCATTATCGGTTTTATCGTAATCAATACCTCGGCTGATAGAATCTCCACCGACATTTCTGTCGTCGCCTTCAACCCAACTAATTATTTCTAGAACTTCTTTGTCAGTGATATTAGTCATACCTTTATCCCATTCGGGTTGGTCATTTTCATCAAGAGGAGGATCTGCATTGTTTGATTTAATGTAAATTACCGTAATATCAGTAGACCATTCTTCTCTAACCTCTAGGAGTAGCTCTGTAGAAGGTGCGCCATCGGGCAAGAAAATTTCTACATCATCATCAATTTGTGATTGAAAGGCCATGCCCTGTTGGGCAAAAAATGCTGCAATAATTACCAATAGAATTACTACAGTAGCTGGTGAAGTTAGAACATTAGTATACATTTTGTCCAAAGATTGCATGGCTTTTTTACCAGCAATAACTTTGAGTTCTTTGCCCTTTGCCAAAGCAGAGCTAATTGGCCCATCATCTTGATTTGATGGCTCGCTCATGGTTGTTGGATTAAAGCGAGGGATTTGAACAATCCTGTCGATAGTTCACTAAATCTTAGATTGTGTCTAATTCAGTCTAGGCCAAATTCTTTGACAATTAGATGTTTTAAGAATCCTCTAGCAGACTGTAATACCAGCCCAGTTGCCATAAGTGAAAGTCCTAACACACCAATCCAGACCGCAGACAACCCTGGACCGATGTAACTGTCAATTTGTCCAGTTACATTTTGCGCTAAATTTAGCCCCATTGCTGCCCCGGTGGCAAATAGCCCAAGACCTGGAATGCCTAGCACTAGCAATGGTTTTTTGTGTGATAAGGAAACAAGTGCCCAGGATAATACGGTAAATCCGTGTGATACAGCGGTGAAATTGGAGCCTTTTGGAACATCATATCTTACGACAGTGGGGACTTCAGAAATCTTTAGTTGCTTTTCATGAGCATCCTCTAACATTTCTAAAGACAATTCCATTCCTTCGCAATCAAACCTCAACACTTCAAGCGCATGAGCGGAAAATGCTCTAAATCCAGATTGAGTATCTTTGATGGAAATATCCCTGGATAAGTTACTTGCAGCAGTGATTACTTTAATCCCCAGTCGACGATATGCTGGCATATCAGTTCCTCCACCTCCATCGATGAACCTTGAGCCGATTACGAAATCTGCTTGTTTGTCAAGAATTGGTTTGAGTAATGTGGGTATATCTTCCACCTTATGCTGACCATCACTGTCTAGCACTACAAGAGCAGTAGCTTTCATTTCAATTGCTTTGATAAATAGTGATTTTAACGCACCGCCATATCCGCGATTTATCCTGTGACGTATTACCGTTGCACCACACGCTTCGGCAATTCTGGCACTTGAATCAGACGATCCATCATCCACACAAATAACCGCGTCGGCATATTTCAATGCTAAAGTTACAACCGTTCCGATTGTTTCTTCTTCATTGTACATTGGCATGCCGGCAACTATGAAGGTTTCACCCTCATCAGCCTTAGTCGTCCCATCAAGCACAGTAAATCGGTTAATCGGGGGCTATATAGGAGTATTGATA
>JAKMFF010000313.1 GCA_022425585.1 Candidatus Poseidoniaceae archaeon | reverse complement strand
ATATCGTATATGGTAAAAAAGGTGCATTTGGAGTATTTACTCCAGCTAGAACAACAAGACAAGCGATTAACGCTTATCTCGACGGATTTTTAACTGAGCAAAATGTAAGAATAAGAAGTAAACCGATTAAATTCCTCACTCATCGTGATAGAAAAAGTGGTGTTGGTAGTAAAATTGTATCATGGTCTAACATCAAAAAAACTCTAGGTGAATTTACCTTAGAAACTCAAGAAGGTTCAGTGCACAGAGGTGAAGTTGTCGGTGTAGTTGGTCCAAACGGAACAGGTAAGTCAACAATGATGAAAATTCTAGCTGGTTTAATCGAATATGAGGATGGATGGGTCGACCAAAATCCGAAAATATCCTACAAGCCTCAACATATAGATGTCGACATAGATTGTAGTGTTCAGCTATGGCTTGATAGTGAAATTGGTGCCAGATGGAGAAGTGGTGAATTCAATGTAAATGTAATCAAAGCCTTAGGAGTAGACAAATTACTCCCAAAAAGGGTGAAGAAATTGTCAGGTGGAGAAAGGCAAGCAGTCTCTATTGCCATCTGTCTAGGTCGAGATGCAGACCTATATTTGCTCGATGAGCCATCTGCTCATCTTGATGCCAATGCTCGAATGGAAGCAGCAAAGGCGATAAGAAGAACCATGGAAGCCAATGAAAAATCAGCCTTTGTTATCGATCACGATGTGTATTTTATTGACATTCTAAGTGATTCACTGTTAGTCTTTGATGGCCTGGGGGGCACTCATGGAATTGCCAAAGGCCCATTTCCACTCCGTGAAGGCATGAATCAATTCTTAGAGAACGTAAATATTACTTTCAGGAGAGATCATGACTCTAAGCGCCCTAGAATAAATAAGCCAGATAGTAGGAAAGACAGAGAGCAACAATCTTCTGGGGATTACTACTCATTTGATTCATGAAAGTTGATTGATATGCCTTTTGGAACACCCCCCTCCGGCGGACCACTAAGCCGAACCAGGACGCGACTTTCAGCATCTTCATTGACCAAATATTTACGTTGTCCAAAACAATTTTTCCTAGGTAACAAATTAGGGTTATCTAGCCCTAAGTCGATCTATCAGATATTGGGTATTGTCCTTGAGGACTCAATTTGTTCAATACTGATGAAGAGGCCAGTTAGTATAAACTCACTAGAAGGGCTGAGGGAATGGTGTTATAATTTAGCTGATGAGGAGGCTAAGCATTGCTTCCAATTAGGGAAAGAAAATTGGGACTCAACCATATGGCAAAATGCTGAACAAAGTTGGGAAGATGTAGCCGTTGATGAATTAGCTAGAAAAATAAAGAATGGTTTGTCACTATTCTTAGAGGAAGTTGAAAAGTGCTACAACTCTAACGGTGGACCATACCTTGAACGATTTAGGAACGGCGAATCACCGTATAGTATATCTAGCCCTGCTTGGGGTGAAGAACCTGTTTTCCCGATTGCAGATAAAGTGAGGAACTTTGGTATGAGGTCTTGGTCTAAAGATGAGGCTATTAATTGGAAAAAGAATGGTCAACCAGTTGCTTGGGATGAGGCATGGGAAATTGCTAGACCTTGGGTTAAAGACCCGAGAGTACACCAACCGCAAAGACTGTTCCATCCTGGTGGTTGGGCTGCTGGAGAACTAGATTTAGTGTTAAGATGGGACGGGAACATAAGATTAATCGATATTAAATCAGGCAATCCTTCTTCCAAATTTGCAGATTCATTGAAGCATCAATTGAATTTTTATGCTTGGCTTTGGCATGAAACTCATGAAAAGCAAATAGTTGACGGCATTGAAGGTTGGTATCTAGATAATCCCGTAAGGATTCAATATGAGGTGCCAAATGATTTAGAGATGATAAATTTGGGCCAGAAGTACAAGAAAATACATAGAGAAATGCTAGATTTAGGCGAAGGGCCAGTTAAGTTTCCAAATGATTATCCAGAGCCATGTAGGAAATCAGCTGGATGCTTTTGGTGTTCATTTGGCGAGAAAGACCCAGAACAAGAATCTAATTTTCTGAATAATCTAGAACAACTTGAGGTTAAGATTTCACCACCAAGTCAAAAAATTGGCGAAATTCAATCCAGAATTAATGTCAAAGGAAAATTTACTGGACAATGGGGACCATTACCAAATCATTACTCAGAACCTGTACTAGGTGCGATGGTGAGTGTTTCAGGTACTCAAATAACAGTTGAAGAGAGCGAGCCTAATTCATTTCCCAAGCTACATGACTATTCAGATGGTGAAGTAATGATAATTAACGCACTTCCGGGAGTCTGGCGGGGTAATTCTAGATTATACTTAGATCATAAGAGTGAGATAATATCCTTGAAAGATGATAATAAGGAAACAATAAATAATCTAGAATTAACTAGAATAGGGTTGATGAGGACAAGGGCTAATGTTGAAGGAGTAGTCATTTCTATAGCCAAAAGGGATGGTGTTAGATTAGATGAAAAACCCTGGTCTATGGTTAATTTACACATATGGGATGGTGCGCATGTGGCTGAAGTAGTTGCATTTGGTTCTAGTATCACTAATCAAATTACAGATTTATCACCTTTAGACCGAATTAAGATTGTCAGTGCTGAGTTAGGTTGGAGATCGAGTTTACCACAAC
>JAKMFF010000255.1 GCA_022425585.1 Candidatus Poseidoniaceae archaeon | reverse complement strand
AGGCTATCCACCTTGCCGAAGTTGAATATGCTAGAACTAGACGCTTTTGGGGCTAGTTTGCCTCATTCTGGAGATTTATCATTTCAGCAGCAGCTACAACATCGCCTTGCTCCCACCAATCAACTGCAATGAAGGTCGGGCGCTTGCCATGCTGTTGCCAACACTGATTAGCCCTCTCAACTAAGAAATCAACATCATTTGCTTCACCGGCTTGGGTCGGATCAGAAAGTCCAACTTGATTACTTAACCAATTATTCATGTGGTAGACCAGTTGATTTCCATCACCGCGCAAGATATCACAATTCATCTCCGAAGTACTACTTTCACCAAAATTTGTCGTCCAACTATGAGTCAAAAAGTCATGAATCCATGGATGTCCGGTATCGCCTCCTTGTTCCCAAAATACTACAAGATTTGTACCATTATCAATCATAGATTGAAGCATGGGCCACGGTTGATTTAATTGGTGAATAAATACTCTATCCATCAAACCAGAAGTAATGAAAACTTGTTCTAAATGGTCTGGTTTAACATAATTTTCAACTAACAGTGTTACAACATCTTGCGTATTATCTGCCATTTTATCATCCAAATTAGCTAGCCAATCAACTGCACTAACATTGCCATAAATGCAAGGACTTACTCCTCTATCATCACTCCCATGACACAATTTTACCCCGTCGAGATTTTCGTCATTTAGATTCTCATAATGGGTATCAATCATGAAGGCTCGCATCCCAGCGTTCCATTGTTTATCAAGCCCAGTTCGATGATTTCCAGCTGGGTAAACTATCCCGTCCTCTTCTGTAGCAAAGGCATTATGAGTTTCTGGGAAGGTAACATTATCATAGGTTCTTAGACATAAGATGAGCATTCCATTGCATGGTTCTGTTGGTTCAGGCTCTGGCTCCGGTTCGGGTTCTGGCTCCGGTTCAGGTTCTGGCTCCGGTTCGGGTTCTGGCTCGGGATTAGTTTCTGGTTCTGAATTTGCATCTTCCACTTCTTCGCCACTATTTCGGTCTAACGGATCTAGTGGGTCAATACATCCTGAGAGTAGGATAATTATCGTCAATAATAACGAAATAGATACCCTGCCCATATCTAACCCTAGGGGTATTACATCAATGAAATAGTCGGTTAATTTACTCTATTTTGATACTTCTAACTGCAACACCTGCTTCATTGAGCATGCTGTCAGATATCGTGAAGTCTTCTATCCAGCGTTCAGGAATTTTTCCTGTTTCAGGGTAAACGATTTCTCTAATCCCTGCTTGAATAAGTGACCTTGCACACCTAGAACATGGTGGCCAGGTGACGTAAGCAGTACTGTCCTTTAGGGAAACACCAATACGAGCAGCGTGCATTATGGCGTTTTCTTCAGCATGACAGATCAACGGATACTTCTTTTCCCTGTCCATCAACCTTTCTTCATTATCGTTAATTCCTCTAGGGAAACCATTGAATCCAGTGGATCTTATTTCACGGTCTTCCCCAACTACCACACAGCCTACTTTAGTAGATGGATCTTTACTCCATGTTGAGATGTGTTGTGCAAGTCCAATAAATCGCAAATCCCACTTACTAGTCATCTCAATCGGCTTTGCTATGCCCTACTACATTTGAGTTCTTCGGAATTAAACTCAGTTCATCATCGCCATCCAGTCCAAGATACGTCAAAATATTACCTTGAAGATATAGTGACCCGATTGAGAGTATTGTTCCACATTCCTCGGGGTCCCTTGCTAACAACATATCGAGTGCTTGTTTGACATGAGGGTATTGGTGAATATCTAAAGCTGGCCAAGGATATTTCAGCAGACTCTGCGGTTCAACCCCTGGATATCTCCCACCGTGTGGTTTAGTCAAAATTAGTTCGACATTACCAATTTTTCCGCACATATTGGCAATTCCATCAAGCATTGCCGACATATCTTGCTGCGGTGAAGTGCCAAAAATGATACAAGTGTTCTGCGTGCTATAATCAGTGCCAATTAAGTTGATTATTTCTGGAAGTATTTTTTCAAGACCGGTAGGGTTGTGGGCCGCTTCTAGAATCAAGTTATGTCCGCTAGACAAACTAATTCTCTGCAATCTGCCTGGCCAATTTAATAATTCATCGGCGTTTTTTAACATAGATTTTTGATCGAGTATCTCAAGGGCTCGTTTGGCTAAAATATTGGCTTCTTTCCTTGCAGTCACTCCATCAGGTATGTCAATAAAATGGCATTGTGCAGGCTGTTTTTCCTCACCAAGTAGACTTTGGTAACAATTTTTGGCCACGCTTTCAACAGTTTTTTGGTAGTCAATAGTATCCATGACTCTGGCAAGAATTGGCTTACCAGGTCTGGCGATTGCTGCTTTTTCTTTGATTATTTGATTTATCTCATCCCCCAATATATCTGTATGTTCCAAACTTATTGAAGTCAATAATGCGAGGTCAGCAGGAGCGCATCTTGTGGCATCTAAGCGACCACCTAGTCCAGTTTCTAAAATCAAAAATTTGATTTTTTGTTCGCTGGCAATTGTCATAGCTGCAAGGAAAGTAACTTCAAAAAATGTTGGAGCAATATTGCAGGCTAGGCTAACAAGCCGAATCTTTTTCACAGCCTCATCAAAAATCCCCGCTCTTACCGGTACTCCACCAATTCTTATCCGTTCTTCAACTCGGCACAAATGTGGTGACGAAAATAATACATTTGATTGTTCAATTAAAGTAAAATTTGTTGCCAGTAAAGCGCACAGCGTCCCCTTTCCGTTGCTTCCAGCGACGTGAATAATTGTCGTGCCTGAAAAATCAAGCTTTAACAATTTTAGCAGTTTAGAGGTATTTTGCAGTCCTAGAGCCATGCCAGTTTTCTTGGTCATCTCTAACCAATTACGTGAGTCAGCAGAATCAGACACAAACCTTCCAGATGCGGACAAATCATAATTATTGGTGAAGCATTGCAAGGCTAGGGTTGATGAAAAGCGATTGACTCAAAAGATAGAGCGTCCACGCCAAACTATGAGCGAAGAAGCCTTGCCTATTTCCAAGGGGCAGACGCCTTCTCAAGATTTCGTAGAAATGGAACGTCAACTTACTGAAGAGACTGGCGTGTTATCTTTGATGAAAGAACAGATGACGTCTATGCTTGGCATGTTTTCAATGTTCGTTATTACCATTGGTTTATCAATTTACATTAGGCCTTGGTATGATGTTGCAGAGTTGCATGCTTTTGGTGAAACAGGGGCAACTCAAGTCAGGTATATTCTACTCGAATTGGTTATGATTTTGATATTTACTGCTGCAGTAATTATGTTGGCAAGGTACAAGAAAGAATGGTTGATAAAATACGGAATAATGGGTGTCCTAACAATTGCGTTGATGTACACTACAGTTCCATTAATGCACATGTTGGTGATTGATTTTGATGTTGAGGAGTTTGAATATCAAGATGCCTCCTCATACGAAGGTGATTTCGTCACCGACCTTGGCATGGACGGCTTTTTGACTCACCAACTCATTGGCAACTTTACCAATTGGGAGGATTCAATCTCTTATTATTCCACTAATAGTCTAAACAACAGCGAGGCTGAATGGACCACAAATTTCTCTCGTTTACCAGCCGGAGACAATGAAGACTTAAGAATTGTAAAATCCACTCAATCTTTAACAGTAACTAATGGTGCTTGGATTTGGGCTATCGATACGGATACTGGTGACTTGATTGAATATTATCCATGTAATTATATTGATGAGTTTGGAGCTATTCAACTGGGTACTTCCTTTGGTTATAGTTGTGACATGGCATTAATTGTTGAAAGTGGTCTGTATGTATTTTCAAACACAGGTGAAGTTGTATTCTTCCCTACAGATAGAGAAACAGGACAAATTTTCTCCCCGCAGGCTAATTGGGTATTGCCTCCATACCTTGATTTAAAGAATGAGTTTATTGATTCGATAAGATTAGATTCTGATAAGTTACTGATTGTTACCCAATCAACGAGTATCGTATTTACCCTTGAAGAAACCAAAGCAAGCCTCGGACCTGAATTTATGCCCTTGGAGTTCGAATATCTCTCTGAAGATAACATTAGTTCTGTCGACTTTGGCCACTCACCATGGTCGGAAGAAACAATGACCATGAACGACGGAAAAGATGGCTTACTGTTAATTGGTGAGAGTAATGGTGATG
>JAKMFF010000245.1 GCA_022425585.1 Candidatus Poseidoniaceae archaeon | reverse complement strand
GTTGATTTCCAGCTTGCTTAATGGTCCCTGATATTTCATGCTGTCAAATTTCAAACCTTGACAAAATAATTCACGCCAGTTTTGCGGAGAAACTTGTATCGATACATCATCTCCATCCACTTTAATCCCGGCAGGATACTGACAACCGCCGCCTACCGAAGTTAGTATCTCACGTTCTTTACTTACATCATCTGCAGTTTTTTGGTGATTTAATGCTGTTCTCAGATGGTTGAACATACCCTCATCTAAGGCTCGGCAGTGGACTGAAATTGCTCCTTGGCCTGGCGCTGTCGGCCACTGCTCGTCGCTAATTCTCACTGCGCTAAAGTCAAGAATCCAATCCGCTAAAGCACCGATTTCATGTAATCGCAAAAGACCAATCTCTGCCAAAACTATTGCATCAACCCTGCCTTGGCGTAGTCTTTTCAATCTTGTTTCAACTTGCCCTCTTACGGCTATTGGGATAACGTCTGGCCGTTGTGATAAAATGAATGATTGTCTTCTCCCTGAAACTGTACCAACAGTTCCCGATTTAGGAATAACTGCTAACGCTTCAATTAATGATGAGGTGTGATCGGTGTTAAGTAAATCACCTAATGAATGGCGACCTTTTGATTGGGGGAAAATGAGTAAATCATTGGTACAACCGCGTTCAAGATAAGCCAAATTGACGATATCTTCGGAAATCTTTACTGGAACATCTTTGCTAGAATGCACTGCAATATCGATATTTCCAGCCATTAATTCGTTGTCTACTGCATGAATAAATTGTCCAACTGTTGATGCTAGGTCACCACCAAGAGATTTATCTCCTTGTGAAGAAATTCCGACAATTTCTGTTTTACAACCATTATCGTGTAGTATTTGGCGGACCTTATTGGCCTGCCACATTGCAAGTGTTGAGGTTCTAGTCCCGATTTTTATTTGGGTCAATGCGTAACCTCCGAAAGAGTTGACTTTTCATTGATGCGAATAATCGTCTCAGTCACATCACTAGCCACCCTCTTAAGAAGAGTTGGATTGATTGGTCTATCGGTTGATAATACCATATTGCCTAATTCATCGGTGGCAAAAGGCCCGTCTTGATTGCATAGCCAAGTGGCAATCTCTCGAGAAAATGCTTCAAGTTGTGCCTCGGATTCAATAGCATGTTCATATTCCAACCATTGCTTGGATAATGATTCAAGTGTTTGATACATGAATGACCTAAATTTGGCTTGGGTTCTGTCAGTCAATGCTGACATGAACCGTTGTTGAATATCGGTGAGCATCAATTCGCTTTTTTCAATGGTTGATGTGTAGTCCCACTCAACGCCTAACTTATGAGCGATTTTAATCCAATGCACCATTCCCATTAGGTCTTGATTAGCACCAATACCTGTTGAATCAATGGATGGTGGCCAAGAGAAATCCATTATCTTGGCTGGAGCGGTTGTCGGAATTGGATTGTTTGAATTATAAGTCGCCATCGTATTACGGATTGTTGAGATTATCAGCGATGGTTGGTGATCAAGTTCCTTCCACTGATCAAGCGTCATGAGTTTGACTTTAGCAGCTATCTCTGGGTTACGCTTTGCGGAATCATCTGGAGACCTAGAGATTACGGTGATGTCGGTTTGTTCTAAGTCTAGCAAGACTTCTACTGCCTTACAGCCCATCTCACCAAAGCCTAGCACTACTGAGATTGAATGCGGATTTTTTGACACCACTTCTTCCAAAGCAGTTGTCGCAAGGTTAAGCATTGACTCTGTGGTTTTGTTGAAACCAAATTCTCGCCTAATGACTCTGTTTGCCGAAATAACGTGATCAAAAAATGAACCGTTTATGTCGCTGGTTAAACCATGCTTACGATGCCAGGCAACAGAGCCCCTGAATTGTGACATGACTTGTAATTCACCAATCATAAACGAATCTAATCCGCTGCACACTTTGACTAACTGGCGCCAAACATCAATACCAGTAAAACGATCAAATGGTGCATTGTCAAGAGACGTACTGGCTAGAACGCTGGATTCCAATTCATCACAATCAACTCCAAACCCAACATAAACTACCCTATTACATGTGGATAATTCAAACAGGTCAGCTCCAAGATTATCTTGTATTTTCTTGATAAATTCTAATCGTTGTTTCTTTGAAAGCCCTTCTGTTGTCAAATATTTGACATGCTCAACATTGCTAGAGTCGAGTTTCATTGAAATCATGCTCACGCTATTAATCAAACTCATTGCGTCAACTCTTTGCCCATCAATTTCGTGAGCCGGAGATTCGTTGAGGAAACGCG
>JAKMFF010000220.1 GCA_022425585.1 Candidatus Poseidoniaceae archaeon | reverse complement strand
CGATTGGTTCATTGGCGGGCACCTCCCAGTCTATATCTACTCTTGATTCACCATAGGAAGGGATTGACGGTAGAGATTCGGTTATCACTGTACCACTAGGTGTGGTAACGTCAATGGTAGTGGCAGGTGAGGTCAGCAGACCGCGATTCTGAGTTGGAATTGAGAAGGATAGTGTGTCGCCTGGTAGAGAGTTGTAGCCAATTGACTTGGTTAGTATAGATTCAACTCCGTCTCTGGTTCTTGTAACTATTATCGCGTCGGTTTGGGCAATCAAGTCCACTGGTGTCAATGATAGATCAATCACAATTGTGGTGGCTCCAATAATCTCAGTTTGTGGGTCCCATACAATCAATCCATTACTAGAAAAGTCATCACTAGAATTAGTAGTATCAACTACGTTAGAAGAATTCAGGACTTCTGTGGCCTGTCCGTTGCCGTCCGTTGTTGGGTTGAGATAAGTGTTAGTCATTTCATAGCGCAGTTGTAAGTTAGTATTGGCTTGGGCATTGCTGCCTGCACCACCATAATCTATCGAAATAGTTTGTTCAACATTTGGTAGGGTCGCAATCCCTTGAAGCCCAATATCAATTTCAATATCTCGATTTCCAGGATTCGAATTAGGATTGACGCCATTTGAACCAGCAGGTTCGTAAGATTTCAGCAGCCAGTCAATGGTAAATCCTGCAGCATTACTAATTCTCATCCAAGAGTTATATCTTACATCAGGACAATACCAATTGAAGCCTTGACTTACACCGGTTACGTTCCACTCATTAATCTTGTAAGAATCGTCACATCCTGAATAAGCAATGTTGTTGCCTTCCTCGGTTGGTATTCCTTCAGCAGTAATTTGCCAACTATTATTTTCTGGCCCTGCAGTGTCAAATTCGGAAGGGTCAAAATAATCCGAAGACCCAGATACAGAAGTGGAGGCAAAGAATTCCATATACCACTGGTCTCCTGTATGTAGCGGGAAATCATATTTTTCCTTGGGTGGGTTGTAAGACGTGTCAAACGCGATTACCGCAATGTCTTGTTCCAAGAACCCAATATTAAACGGTCTAAATTTGACGTCAAGTTCAAACTGTGAATTGATAACTGCCATATCTCTAACTCTGATAATGTCCTCTCCAGAGTAACCAATATCTAACCGGCCTGATACACCCTCGAGGGTGGCTCCGCTATTTCCAGAAGTAAAATCTCCCTCTATTTCCATCTTATACGCTAATGTTTGGATGTTATTCACATTGATGAAGAATATGTCAGTCACTTCGTAAACGGTGTCTCCCGTCAATGTGTTAAGCGATGCAGCAACGTTGGCTTGCTGGATAAGTTGTTGCACATCGAATTGTGTTTCATAGGTGTACTTGTCACCAATTCGCCATGTTGGGACATCAGGCCAACCATTTAGCGTCCCACTTTCACTGATTGTTGGAGTGTCTGATAGTCTGTCTTGTTTTGAGTCATTGAGGCTAGTCAATGGGGCAATAAACATAATTGAAATTAGAAGTATAGCCAAGCAGCGTTGCTTAAACATGTTAGTCCCATATCGTTCTATTACTTGAGAGAGTCGATTTATTGAACATGTCACCTATTTTTGAGAATTTAACCATTCGTGGCCGTAATAATTCCACTGTTCCATGGACCAGCCATCTGGGAGCCCTGCTTCTGGTAATTTTGGCCCCTCAAGTAAATCATCGATAGAAATATCTCCGCTATCCACTGAACTTGGCGCGACCTGCAGTGCCTGTTCGAAGACAAAGCCTGGCGGAGGTGAGGCTGGTTTTCTAATCATTGATGCTGAATTATCCTCCCTATCAAAGGCATCATCTAAATCATCTCGTTGCCAGTTTTTGGCTTTGGCTGAACTTTCTCGACGCCTGGCCACTAGAACTAACAGTAAAATCATGATCAGCACTAGGCCAACCTGAGCGATTGGACTAGCTTCTTCACCAGCCAGTAGCGCACCGGCTTCTTGGATAATATTACGGTCAGCAGCGCCGACATTAATCACTAAATTTGCCGAGCCAGGTTTCTCCGGATTTTCATCCCATGCGATGGCTTTTACCGTTATCTTACCTTCCGTCTTGAACATATGTTCAACTCTAGCACCAGTTAAATCAGCATCATTGTCTTTGATTCCGTCTCCGTTACTGT
Source organism: Candidatus Poseidoniaceae archaeon (assembly GCA_022425585.1). Next base: position 1,325 of record JAKMFF010000220.1, on the reverse strand, counting down.
CAAATGAGATATCTAAATCCCAAACATAGTTCAAGTCGGTGATATCATTTAGTGAATCAATGGTGGTTCGAGCGTCTAAAACACACTGTTCATAAGCACGGCATTCCACATTTTTGACTCTGACAATTGGTGGGATATTTACCACTTCAACAACCACAACTTCACTTGTTGTTGCACTATCATCATCAGTTACATGGTAAACCACTGTGTGGGAGCCACTTCTATTCCAAGCATAGTTTAGCTCATCACCAACAATATCACAGTCATCACTTGCCCCGCCAACCCCATCACTGTCAATGCCAGGGTCGATGTCCCAGCACTTGACTAATGATGGTATGTCACTTAGTGTGTCTGTTGAGTTGCCGGTTATGGTGATAGATTGTCCCTCAGCAATTGGCAGTATGCTATTGAGTGGTTGAACTACTGGCGGGACATTTCTAATGTTGACCCATCGCTCGTTAGTGGTGCTTTTAGCGCCATCATCATCTGTTACATCTAAGCGAATAGTGTGGAGGCCAGAGGTTGTCCAACTCATATCAAATTGTGTGACTCTGCCGGTTAGGAAATAAATCAAGGAACTCTGTTGGTCATCAGGCCACCAAGTATGAGATAATTGGTCGATATCATCGACAGAATCCTCGGCCTGACCTTTGATAGTGACGAGTTGATCCTCGTCTAATTGCCATATTTGTTGTTCGTCAGAGGCGATTATACCTGCTTGATCGTATAGATTTATTATCGTACTATAAGGTGCGATGTTAGTGAATAGAATGTCAATAGTTGCTTCAGTTTGTGCACTGTCATCGTCAACGCCAACTGCTTTGAATGAATGATATCCTTCTGTGGGGGCAGTAGTCGTACAAGTTTTGGTGTAGTAGCCTTCCATACACAAAGCATCTGGCCAGAACACATCAACCACTCCCGGGAATGGGTCTTCTGAATCTGAGTCATTAGAAAATGCATAAAGGGTGATTGGATGTTCAACTCTGGCTTCATTTCTCATGCTTCTAATTTCCAATTTCGGAGCACGATTACTGATGTTGGCATAGAGAACTCCTTCTACCTCATCACGTTCTTCATCAACTACAGTAACAGAGATTGGATAGTTACCATCATCAGTCCAAGTCCAATTGGTTTGGCAACTTTGGGAAATTACCTTCATGTACGCCCATGAACGCGACCCGTCATCATAAGGAATCTCAAACATGCATGATACGCTGCCACCATCATCGTCATAACTCCCGCTAGCGTTGATGAACACTTCTTCTAAAGTTAAGGAGTCTTCATTATTTAGTACCGGTGTTGGGAGGCGGCCGACAAATAGG
>JAKMFF010000204.1 GCA_022425585.1 Candidatus Poseidoniaceae archaeon | reverse complement strand
ACCGCAGAAAACTCGATGAAGATGAATTGCGCGAGATGACTAGAAGTCTTAGAAGGGCTTTGCAAGAAGCTGATTTTAACGTAAGACAAACCAAAGAAATTGTTGAACGTATGGAATCACGGCTGCGTGAAGAGGAACCAAGACCTGGATTAACATTCCAAACACATGCAATGAATATTCTGTATACTGAACTAGTTAGAATTCTTGGCCCAGCACATGAATTCCAACCTAGAGGAGCGACTTTATTGCTAGTAGGTTTGTACGGTCAAGGTAAGACGACAACTACAGCAAAGTTAGCCGAATGGTATCGCAAGAAACATGGTCTTAGAGTTGCAGTTATCGAAGCGGACGTTCACCGTCCCGGTGCTTATGCTCAATTATCACAATTACTCGAAGACACATCAGTAATTGTTTATGGTGAGCCTGAAAATAAAAATGCTGCAGAAATTGTCCGTAATGGTCTAGCTGAATGTGCATCAGCAGATTTAGTGATTGTCGATACTGCAGGAAGACATCAACTGGACCAAGAACTAGTTGAAGAATTAGAAAATATTGCATCGCTAACAAGAGCTACGGAAAGGTGGTTGGTAATCGACGCGCAAGTTGGCCAAGCAGCAGGACCAGTTGCAGCATCATTCCATCAATTAGCCGGCGTTACAGGAATCGTTGTAACAAAACTAGACGGTACTGCTAGAGGCGGCGGTGCTCTCTCAGCTGTGGCAGCAACTGGTGCACCAATCGTTCATATTGGTGTAGGAGAAAAAGTATCTGATTTAGAAAAATTTGAATCTGACAGGTTTATTTCAAGATTATTAGGAATGGGTGACATTCAGGGATTGATTGACCTTGCTCCAGAAGATTTAGATGAAGAAGAAGCAATGCGTTTAACCCAACGTATGATGAGTGGTAGATTTACTTTGAATGACATGTATAAACAAATGGAAATGATGTCTAAAGTAGGCACTATTGACAAGTTGATGTCGTTCTTACCAGGTAATATGCTTGGAGGATTAGGGGGCATGTCTAAATCACAAAAGCAAGCTATGCAAGGTAATCTAGATCGTTATCGTACGATAATGGATAGTATGACTGCTTGGGAGAAAAATGAACCAGCTAAGATAAAGGCGGATAGAATAAAGCGCATTGCCCGTGGTTCTGGAGTCCGTGAAAAAGATGTTAGAGAATTAATTGGCCAATGGAACCGCTCTAGAAAGATGATGAAAGGCATGGGCGGTAATAGGAAACTCAACAAACAAATGCGTAAGATGATGAAAGAAGGCGATATGGATATCGATCCATCATCTTTTGGTATGTGATTTATTCACCAAATGGTGGTAAATCGGGAATATCTTTCGAACTAGCGGCTGCTTCTGCTTCCTTTGCAGCCAATTCAGCAGCCTCTTCAGCGAGTTTGGCATTTTTCTCCGCCATCTTTTGGGCAGCTTCACGTTCAGACGCCATTCTAACCTTTTCAATCTCAGCATCTATTTTTGTTTGCTCGGCTAAACGTTCTTGCTCAGCTATCTTTCTTGCTTCTTCTACTTCAGCATCAATTTTTGCCGTTTCTGCTAAACGTTCCTCATTTGTAATTCTAATAGCTTCATCAACCATTTTTTGATGTGCTTCTTTTACAAGTTTTAATTTTTCTTCTTCCTCGAGTTTAATTTTATCTTGTACAGCCTTAAGTTCAGCTTCTTGTTCAGATTTAATCCTAGCCTCTTCCTCGGCCTTCAGCATAGCCTCTTGTTCAGCCTTCATACTAGCCTCAATTTCGGCTTTCATCTTAGCCTCTTCTTCATCTCTTATTCTAGCCTCTTCGATTAGTCTAGCATTTTGTTCGGCTTTCAATCGAGTTTGTTCTTCTAATTTGGCAATTTCTTCTGCTTGTAATCTAGCTTCTTCTTCTAATCGAGCTTTTTCTTCAGCTTCCTTTCGAGCATTTTCTTGAGCCAGAATTTTTTCTTGGGCTTGTGCCATCAATCGCTCTTCAACTTCAATTTGAACCTGGAG
>JAKMFF010000181.1 GCA_022425585.1 Candidatus Poseidoniaceae archaeon | reverse complement strand
GATAATTTCTGTGGCTCCCCGTCAATACCGATAGTCCATCCAAATTCAATCAGTCCGACAAATACCCAACCATTAGAATGGCCTATTGAGATAGATGGGAGTTCTTTCCTTATCCAAGTGCCAGGAAGATAAGCAATACTTGGCGCACGATACTCGTTCCTCCTAACCTCCAAAAGGGTGGCATCAATGCCCCATTCAGTCAATGCTTTCTCTAACAGCAACCTACTGTTAAGATGCTCATCCCTGCGCTTTGTTGTGACGAATTTTGATACTTCATCACCGATAGCTAACTGGACTTGCGAGATCTCTAATTTCTCAATAGGTGCCATCCAGCATATTAGTCGAGGAGCATCAGGGCCAAAGTCAACAGGAATTTGATGTACTAATTCCATCATATCACCGTTCAAGAATGAACCTTTGCTCATCTGGAACTGGTGCCATGCTCTTTAGCCTTAGACCTTTCATGGCCAGTACAGGAGCATCTTCATCGCCAACAATTATCACATCGTGAACGGTAACTCCTCCATCTTCAACTGCCACTCGTAGACTTCTCATTCGCAAAATCTCATGACGCCCTGGGACCCGAATGGTGGTTGACCACTCGATACCGATTGGTAATGAAGAGAAACCTTCAGATTCCATTGCCACAAATCCGGCATTTTGAAATCCAGCTTCAAGCAACATAGGTAGTGCCTCAAGAAGTACTTCGCCACCATTATTTTCCATTTCAAATTGCTCTGTGATTGGTAATTGGTTACGCATTAGCGCAATGCCATCAGCACCAGGCATTTGTTCATCACCAACGCCTCTGATAACACCGCCGTGCGATTGGAATCTAGGGCCATGGAAGTAACGTTTGTAGATGAAAGACGGCATTATCACCAAATCTTCTAAACTTGGAGTACCTATTTTTGGCATTTTCTCAATTTCTGAGTGGAGGAATTCTGTCAAGTCTTCACTCTTCTCGGCCAATCTAACAATTGCTGAGTGGTGTTCTCTTTCACCAAATACTTCGCCCTTGGAATTCATTAAGTCAGAAACTAGAGCACACTTTACACGATGAATTCCCTCGACCGACTCCTCTAAATTAGCAACTACCCTTACTTTCATATCACCTTTTAGTAATTTTACTGGCAAGCCAAAACTTACATTTTCAAACCCTGCTAGACAAGCAGACGGTTTCATCAGTAACGAATTTTCGGCGAACATCTCTAGTGCCATTACGCCAGGATGATATGGAACACCATCAATGGCGTGGTCGACTAGGAATGGATGTAAATCAATAGAAAGTGTGGTTTCGGTAGTAATGGCATTACCTTCATCGAATGAAAGCACTTTATCGATAAGGGGGAATCTGGCAGGGTCAGCTATCACTGCAGTCATCGCTGAGGGTAATCGTAGAGGTGGTTCTCGGAAACTATCGAACCGATCCATAAGACCCAATGAACCACAACCGAGTACCCTACGCTTTCCACCGGCCAGTGCCTCACCAACGAAAATTTCGACTCCTGTCTCAACGTCAAGCGTTTCAATTCCTGCAGCAGCAAATACTGCTTCTATTGATCCTCTAGTAGCCATTCCGACATCTTTCCAACCAGTCCATCCAATGGCTACTGCTCGGCATTTGCCACTTGCTGTTAATCTAGCCATTTCTGCATCTAGAACGCTATTCGCTGCAGCATAATCTGTTTGACCACCGTTACCAAACCGTCCTGCTACGCTGGTAAAGCAAGCAGCAAACTTCAACGCTTTTGTGCCTGATGCCTCTACAGCAGCCATGAGTGAAATCCATCCGTCTAGCTTAACTCTAACTACACGGTCAAAGACATCATAATCCTTGTCTGCGACTAATTTTGAATCTTCCAAGCCAGCGCCATGAACTAAGCCTGTAATCTTCCGGTTAAGCGATTTGCCTAGTTCTACCATCCCAGACTTATCCATAACATCTACCGAATGATATTTTGCTTTGTTGCCGGTTTTCTCGATACGATCTAGAGTAATGTAGACATCTCTGCTTCTGGTGAACTTTTGCCAGTTACGATTCCAGTCGACCATTGTAACCTTTCCATCCTCACTTTCTTGTACCATAGATTCTCTAAGAGCCATTTTCCTAGAATTCAGTTGTTCATCATCCCAATCAATCCATGTCTGGGTTTCCTCAATTAGTTGTGAGCGGCCAAGTAAAACAAAGTGAGCATTCGCATCAGTACTTGCTTGTGCAACACCGATAATTGAAGCCGCAGTAACTCCTGACCCACCACCGGATACAATCCATGTGTCAGCATTTGTTAGTGGTTCACGGGATGCTTCCAATTTCTCATCAAAAGCAACTAGGGCCCATCTTCTACCATCTCTATCAATACCGATTTCAACTTCTCCACCGATGTCAAAGATATCATTGATTATGACTTTAGCAGCGTGAGGCGCATCTAAGACTATCTCCGGGTGCAAATCTAATGCTCTTGAACGTAGATGGTTCTGTTCAAATGCATATGATTTTGTTATTCCGCTCGCTGAACACTGTATAGAATTGAATAACTCGCCAATGTTGCCGTGGCGGCCATCTAGAGTTGTCACTGAGGCGACGATTCCAGTATTGAGTTGACTTAATTTGCTATCTAACCCTTTGAGCAGTGAGAACCAACCGTGAGCAGCCAAAGCAATTTGAGATGAAGGGTATGTATCCTCTTCCCATTCAACACCTGCTAGTTTCAGTGCAGCCAAATGGATAACTCCACAGACGTTAGATTTACTCAGTTCAGAACTTACCTGTTCCATGTGTTCGATATTTGCCGGGTCTGCTCTTAATACGGTACGAGTTCCCTCTTTTTGCATTGACATATCTCTTATTTCAGACTCGAATCCAACTCTGATGGCTGCTAAACCACGCTGCTCAAGAATCAAACATATCTCTTCTGCAATACCCCATCCATCATCTGTTACAACAACGGTACCAGACAATTCTATCGGCTCAATTGAGCCAACACATTCCTCGATTTCGACTTGCCATCTTCGACAACCAGATTTATTTGAGGACTTTATTGACGTTTCTGGAGGAGAACTAACTGGGGCGACTGCCTCTTGAATTGGCTCTGCTGTTGCAGTGACTTGTGGTTCTGGCTGTGATGTTTGTCCGTCTTGGCCACTCATCTTGACAATGTATGCGGT
>JAKMFF010000133.1 GCA_022425585.1 Candidatus Poseidoniaceae archaeon | reverse complement strand
GCCGCCATGGCAAATCACCATCTTTGCCAATGGCATTGTTTTCATCACAAGCATATATCATTATTATCATATCAACAACTCAGATAGCAATCGGCGCTGAAATATGTGGGTGATGCTGATAATTTATCACTTCGATATCATCAAACGTAAAGTCATCAATATCAGTAATATCTTGATTGAGTTTTAAACTTGGCAAATTCATTGGCTCCCTAGTGATTTGTAACCGAGCTTGTTCTAGATGATTGTTGTACAAATGCGCATCACCAATTGTGTGTACAAATGCTCCCGGTTTAAGATTGCAAACTTGAGCCATCATGTGAGTAAGTAAAGCATAGGATGCAATATTGAACGGCACTCCAAGAAATACATCTGCGCTTCTCTGGTATAATTGACAATTGAGTTTACCATTTGCCACATGGAATTGGAAAAAGGCATGACATGGCATCAAAGCCATTTCCTCTAACTCTCCAACATTCCAGGCAGAGACAATGATTCTACGGCTATTTGGATTATTTTTTATCATATCGATTGCGCCAGTAATTTGATCGATTATTGTACCATCTTTGGATTCCCAGTGCCGCCATTGTTTACCATAAACCGGGCCTAAGTCACCATTCTCATCGGCCCACTCATTCCAAATTCGAACGCCATTATCTTGGAGGTACTTCACGTTTGTATCACCTTTTAGAAACCACAGTAATTCATAAATTATTGATTTAAGATGCAACTTTTTAGTAGTCACCATAGGGAATCCTTCCGCTAGGTCAAATCTCATTTGGTGACCAAATACCGAGAGAGTACCAGTACCAGTTCTGTCACCCTTTTGTTCCCCTTCATCCAAGATTCGTCGGATTAAATTCAGATATTCTTGCATGATGTCGCCAACCTAACCAATGGAAGGAAGCCTTTGATAATTTTCTAATTTTTTTACTCATAATTTTGCTGAACAGTGGCATTTAGGGCGCTCCTAATTTGCCAATGCTGGCCATTAATTGGTCGGTAAATTTTCTATAGAGTGCAGCAATAGATGATTTTATCTCATGTTTCTCTAACTTTGCCATGGCTTTTATCTGCTCTGTGGACATATCTCCGCCCTCACTGCTATTGAGCCATTCCAACCATGAAATCTTTTTGCCATAATTAATTTTTATTGGCTTCCATAATTTAGGTAATTTATCCGATTGTGGTGCCATCATTTGTCTAGTCCCTTGTAGTGCTATCGGGACCACATATGAATGTGGAAATGACGCAGCAAGTCTAGCTATTCCAGTCTTGCCGGGAAGTAAAAATGGTTTTTCAGTTTTCTTAGAACGGGTACCTTCTGGGAAAATCCCTAGGGCGCAATTTGATTCAAGAACATCAGCAGCCGAAGCAAGTGCTAAGTCTCCTCCTTCTTCTCTTTGAGTTTCAATCTGTCCAGTAAGGTTCATGAATTTACGGAGGAAGAAATTTTTGAAGTGCCCATCTTTTGCAAGATAGTGTACTTTCCTTCCCGATGAGGCAATTACCAATATTGGGTCCACATGTGATAAATGATTGGCGGCAAAGATTGTTGCACCTTGGCTGGGAATTCTTTCGGACCCGGACATTTTTATCCTCATCAAACCTCTAATTATTGGTGAAAAAATAAATCGAATAAAGGAGTACCCAGGTGTTGGTGCTATCCCGCCGTTGCGTGGAGTGATTTTCCAATGCGGCTCAAGAGTGTTCCATGCCTCGAGAATATCATCGAGGCTGTCGTTCATATCTTTGCGTAATGGGATTTACCTTTGATTGTTGCTTTAGATATAATCATAATATAATGATTTCAACACGATTACAAAAATCCTACAATACGAAGTATCAAAACTGAGGATAATGACCATTAATCACCCGGGTAGTGAATGTTGTGAAGAATGCCAGTATTTTGACGGTAATTCTTCTTTCATTGCTCGGTTTGATTTTTTCTCCCTCAGTTATCGCTGACGCAAATTGGGATGAAGATGGCTGGCTCAACACCTCTCTAGCTACAGAGCGACTCAATAACGGAGATGAGTTTGGTTGTTATGATATTCCAGGGTTATCTTGGAATTCCGATCCAGGTGCTGTGGCAGGAGAATGCAGAGAGTATATCGAGAAAAGGGTTGATGCAAGTCTATGGGGTGATAACCCGGTGTCTACATATACGCCAAATTCTCTTACAATGACACAGCACCAGATAATTTCACAACAGGGATTTGTTGTCCATGGAGATGCGAATTCTTTGGGATATACAGCATGGCATAATTCAACAGACATCCCTGCTGATCTATGGGATTGGTACAACTTAGGTAGGCGCGGTGGTAGTTTAGAGCAGATAGTTGGTTCAGTGGACACTGTTAGGGACGCTGTTGAGGAAGGTGGTTTAGTAAATCTATACTGGATAGGGCGAGTAAATGAGGCGACAATTCGCCATGATTCAGCTATTGAAGACTACATCAGTGACGATGCAGATGCGTGGCTGACTACATGGGGTCAAGCATGGTCCTACTGGGCTAAAGAGAAATGTTACCAATTTGACCATTCAGTAAGCGAAGTCGGTGAAAATTATGTTATTACTTTCAAATCACTTGCCACTGAGCAATGTGACAAACTACTGCCAGAGCGTTGGAATATTCCAATTACATGGATGTTGGATATTGAAGAATCTACAATTATCTCAATATCTTCAGATGATTTGCCACTAGACGACATCACAGATTCAAGACATACTAAAGAAGGCTATAGTCAATCTCAGGATGGGTATTTGTTACTGAGCGTTATAGATGAACGGGAAGTGCAAATCACAGTGACTAATTCAACTTATGATGTGATGGGCATCGCTGAATTTTGGAATAATCATTCTGCGGCAATTACGATAGCGGCCCATGAAACAACTGATTTATTCAAATGGTCAAAGAGGTTTGCTGACCAAGATGATTTAGTTTTTACCTGGTTGCTCCAACCAAGGCCAATAGATGCGGAAGCAACTTGGATACCCTATGTGGCTTTTGCGATAGGTTCTGCAGTGATTCTTAGTATGTTACTGATACTAAAACGGGAAGGAATCGGGCCCTTGGCCCCCAAGTGAAATAAGAACTAATGGCCTTTATCGCTTGATTTATATCGAAGCCTTGATGAGATAAAACAATTAAACAACAATTGCGGGGATTGCTATGGTTGCGGATAAAGTAAACATCGATCCTTGGAGTAGTAACCAATCCACGGACTATTCAAGAATAATTGACCAGTTTGGATTATCAGATTTCTCCAATGTCACATTACCAAACCCTTCCCACCTTCACAGGCGTGGCATTGTATTTGCACACAGGGATCTTGATTTGGTCATCGATGCGCATAGCTCAAACGAATCTTTTGGAGTATTAACAGGATTGATGCCTAGCGGTAGAATGCATCTTGGTCATTCTATGGTTATCGAACAAGTCAAGTGGTTTCAACAACTTGGTGGCGACGTTACTATCGCGGTTGCTGATTTGGAGAGTCAAGCGACTAGAGGCGTTGGTCTGGCCAAGGGGAGAGAAATCGCGTTGCAGGAATATGTGGCAAACTATGCTGCTTTAGGTTTAGACCCAGAAAAAACCAATGTATATTTTCAATCTACACGGTCCGTTGTCCAAAGGTTAGGATTTCAGTTAGGCAAGCGAACTAACCTCAATGAATTTGAATCTATTTACGGTTTTAAAGGTGATACTAACCTTGCACATTTTCAAGCCCCGATGGTTCAAGTTGGTGATATATTACACCCGCAAACCGAAGAACATGGTGGTCTTAGACCAATAGTTGTCCCAGTTGGTGTAGATCAAGATCCGCATCTTAGACTAACCCGCGGTATCGCAGCTAAGTCAAACTGGTTCAATGTGAATGACAATAACGGGCCGGGACTACTTGTTGGTCTTTCAATACAAGATGAAAATGCCGAGA
>JAKMFF010000080.1 GCA_022425585.1 Candidatus Poseidoniaceae archaeon | reverse complement strand
CATCAGGAACTTTACAAATCGAATTACTTGATGAAATGATTGCTTATGGTTCAAGTGGAGATGAGGAAGTAGTTTCAGGAGATTTTGCTCCGGGAGTGGTAGATCAGACAGAATTAACTGTAACAGTCGAACTTTTCCGTTATTGCCCTAGTGATGCTGAGTCCGGCTGGGACACTATAGTTTGCTCACTTCCAGCAAATGCCTCAGTTCAAGATATGTTACTTGCCATCAAGAATGATGTTGACGGAAGTCTGACCTTTAGAATGGGAGACGGAAGCGGTACTGCAAGTTGTGGGATTAGAATTAACGGCAGACTTGTACTCGCGGATTCAACTTCAATTGGCAGTTTAACAACTGCAGATGGTAGATTAAAGATTGAACCTCTATCGGGATACCCAGTGATTAGGGATTTGATGGTAGATTACTCTAAGTTTGAAGAAAACCGTATGAAAGCTAAGCCATGGATGCAATCGAATCCCCGTGATGGAGAATATCTGATAAACGGGATGGCTGTTGGCACAATGTCCAAAGAAGAGGCCACTAAACTTCATACCTCTAGTGATGTCAAATCTTACTATTTACTCCATTCAATGTCTGACACAGTGGCTTATGATTCAAAATATGAGGGCCCAGGCATACATCTCCAAAGATGGAATAGAATCATTGATCCAAGGTCCAGTGAGAAATTCAAAAACTCACTTATTGAATCGCTAAACAACTCGACCGGCGTTTGGGGTGAAGCAGACTTAGCATCGATTGCTAGATACGGTAAAGAGGGTAAAACAGCCTCAACAGGACTCAATGAAATTCGTGCCTACATACTAAACCAAACCAATTACCGAGGCCCCCATGGAAGACTGGTTAAATGGTACGGTAGAAGCGTTAAGTGGACTGGTAAATTGAATGAGACGACACTCTACCGTCAAGTTCTTGGCCCTATTGGCTTGATAAGCAATATTTTTGATGGAGTATCGGCTCGAATGGTACTAGGATTTACCAGAACCGGTGGACCTCCAATTCGAAGCCTGCAAGCATTGATATTACCGCCTGCAGGCATTGGAAAAATACCTAACATGTTTAACTCAAAAGTAAAGAACCATCATCAAGTTGTAGGATTATTTAATGAAATTGACCAGAGGTTTTGAGGGATTTAATGCCAAAAATTGCATACTATCCGGGTAATGTGGCTCGAGCAGCCTCAATGGAAGTCGAGGATTGTATTCAACCGCTTTGCAAAACTCTGGGTATTGATTTAATTGAATTACCTGAAGCAACCAGTGATGGTGGAAATATTATCAAACAAGCCTCAACTAAATTACAACATGCTTTAGTGGCTAGGAACCTAGCATTGGCAGAAGAAAAAGGCTTAGACATTATGACAACTTGTGCAACAAGTCACAGTATCATGAAAGATACTATGCAGGATTTGAAAGATGATCCAGTCTATTCTGCTCAACTAAACAACTTGATTGCCCGCTCAACTGGAGTTGAGTATCGAGGCGAAGCAGAATCATGGCATTTACTGCACTACTTAGTGGAAGAGATTGGACTTGACAAAGTAAACGATGCAGTAATTAATCCAATTGATCTCAATATTGCACCATATTATGGTCCAAATATGCAAAGAGAAGGATTTTGTGCGCAAGACGATCCATTTATGCCATCTTATCTTGAGCAACTAATTATTGCGTTAGGTGGTCGCCCTGTTGATTACGATTTGAAATGCCAAAGTGTTGGAGCACCCTCCTTGCTAACTTTGGACAAACCAGTTATGTCACTTATTTCATCTGTTATCAGTGATGCCAAGTCGAATGGTGCTGATATAATAGTAAGCGCATGTACTGTATCTCACTCCAATCTTGACTCATATCAATCTAAGGCAGGTCGTAAAACAGGTAAAAACACCAGTATACCAGTTATCCACTTAGCAGAATTGGTAGCTTTTGCATTCGGCCATTTCCCAGACAGATTGGCTCAGTTGAGAACTAGGGCTATTCTTATTGGTGGCTGAGGTTTTCACTGCCATACAAGTACGGTTGTATCAATTGCCAATTATCGGCGTTTAAAATCTTAGATAACGTCACTTGATCGGAAGTTAAAATTTCAACAATAGAGTCAAATTCATCAAATAATTCAAGGCTAATTGCTAAATCTAAGTCTGTTATTTTAGACAATATTGCTGCTTGCTTATTTTTTCCTTCAGTATCCCACCTCGCTAACAAAGAATTTGAATCATCACCTTGATTAACCATAGCATCTATTTCCTTTGCCGCATTACTACAGTGCATCTGAACAGTTTTTTCGTCTATCGGATAATACTTCACATGGTCTCGCAGTTTTGTTGAAAAGTTTTGATTATTCTTAGCAACCAAGTAGATTAAATGCGCAGACTCCATTGAATCTTTGGCTGTCAAGATGGGTATCCCTAAATCCAAAGTTACATGCGCCAAAGCTCCAAGTACTGCATTAGGATGAACCGAATTCCCAATTTCGCCCAGTTCGATCAACAATATTGGCTGATTACTTGACTGTCTCATTCTCTGGCATTGTTTAAACAGCCTTTGGTCAATTATTGAAGTTAGTAAATCACGAGAAGTTTTTCGTTCAATTAGAATCTCTTGAGTTAGCAAAATATCACCAGTTTCTAGATTTTCAAATCTAACAGACATTCCAAGGCTCGTTAGATAGGCCGATAATGTCGAAGATGCTTCTCTATGGTCTAGAATGACATTCATGTCAATAGTTTGCGATAACGTTTGAATTACATCTTTAGTGGCTTTGGAGACGGATATTTCCCGTTCTCTTGAGATGTTTTCTGTTGTTACATCTTGGAAAAAATCATCCAAACCAGTCTGATTTCTCGGTCGCTTGTCCTTCGCTGCAATAGCAGTGTGTTTTACTGGTGCATTATTCTGTTCTATAGAATCTATACTGGTTTCCTCTTGGATTATTTGATATTCAAGATTGAGTCGCTCTTGCTCAATTGCCAGGAACTTTTCGGCAGGAATTTGATTGCCTCCCAACTTGACTGAAAAACTGGATAGAACATCGCCAGAAGCTGGCTCACGTAATGGAATTCGTCCCATGCGTTGGATTTCTTCAAGATTTTTGTACATTCGACGCTCCCTTGCCTTAGCAGCATTATTGACGAATTCATCTCTGGTATTACGGGCAATTAATGTCTTTACAGTACCTGAACTCTGTCTGGCAGTACGTCCACGCCTTTGTATTGCTCTTATGGCGCTTGGAACCGGTTCATACATCAAAACAAGATCAGCAGATGGGACGTCCAATCCCTCTTCCCCCACAGATGTTGCAACCAATACATTTACTTCCCCAGAGCGAAATTCTTCAAGTCTTGCCAATTGCTCTTTTTGTGTCATACCTTTTTGCTTTCCACTAGTAGCTTGACCAATGAATGGCGCCACTTTTACTGAATCAATATTTTTCAATAGCAGATTGAGGTTTTGTACTGTGTACCTATATTCAGTAAAGATAAGAATGCGTGAATTTGAATTTTGTTTCAGCCGATTAGTTATCATGTCAACCACTTGGTTAACTTTAGGATGTATCTCACCAAGTGTTTCAGCAGCTTTCCTAAAACTATGAATTACTGGTTTAGCAATGAATCTATTTGTTCCCCTACCGCCAGTTCTGCCTTCATCTTCGGCTTTGTCAAGAAATAATGTAGCAGGTATTACTCCCTGAGTCTTGAGCAAGTCTAACAGCATGTGCATTCTACGAACATCAGATACCTTGCGTGCAGCATTGTAACCTCTGGCGTCTCTACGGCTAATTGCTCTACTAACCGATTGCTGGGCATCAGTAATAATTTTTGAAGTTAGATTTTTTACCGGCGCCATGAAACCCATTCTCTGCAGTGTTTCAACTTCTGTTGCTTGATATTCCTGCAAAGGGTAAATGAGCGTCTTTAATGTATCAGGTAGGTCAACGGGAACTATGTCGTTTTGTAATTCAACAGCATATGGTTTCAACATTGCCTCATTCCTTTTTGAAATGTCAAGTCTGTCGATACCCAAACGTTTGGCAACCTCTAGTATCGATGCCTTTGTGGTCCCTGGGCTTGCCGTAGCCCCTAATGTGTAGCCATCAGGATTTGCAGTTAGGAATAAATCTCCAACTTGAGCATAAGGGTGATTTCCAGTAGCATGATGAGCCTCATCAAAAATGAGCAACGCAACGTCTTCCAAGGCAATAATGCCATTTATTGCATCATTTCTAATTACTTGAGAAGTAGCCATCAAGATTTGACCGCTATCCCATAAAGCACGCCGTTTATTTGGTGGTGTTTCACCAGTATATCTTACAATTAACTTAGGATCGATGTTAATCATCTCTCGAGCCATTCGCTGTTGCTGGTCAACAAGTCCAGTAGTAGGGGCAATTAAGATTATTTTTTTGTTACTTAATCGAAGGGTCTCAGCCATTAGCATCCACTGCACTGCTGTTTTGCCAAATCCAGTTGGCATTACCATCAAACACGATGCTGTCAAGGCATTTCTCAAAGCCCTAACTTGATATCCTCGTGCTTCTACACCTTCTTGTAAAAGTGGGTGTATCATAGTAGGCATCAATGGCTCTTTTGGTCGAGGGTTCAAAAGCATGATGATTAAAATCACAACACATTAACCAGTAAAAAACTATCATCTCCTGCCGACATAATCGATAGACAGAAAAGCAATGCAGACCGAACCACTCATATAT
>JAKMFF010000030.1 GCA_022425585.1 Candidatus Poseidoniaceae archaeon | reverse complement strand
CAATACCAGGTTCGGTTGAAGGAGTAAATCCGGTAGATTTCCAAATCACCGCTAGCATGACAGGTTCCACAGTAACATATGTAAGAACAACAACTGTCGCAGTTACAGTCACTGGCGGCACCTATACAGGACCTAATCAGGTCATACTCGGGGAGCAATTCAATGTTGTAACCAACGATGATGGTTTAGGAAACGTTACCACTGCTGACAGATTTGTGATTGGAGACAATGGACAAACACCTCCTGGTTTAGCCACTGGTGTTTCTGATGTATACACACTAACTCCTCCATCTGATGGCGAATATACTGTTTCTGTTGCCCTAGAGTCATATGTTGTGTATGACGGACAATCCTGTGCAACACAGTTAGCTGTTTGTGAAAGAACTGTAGCTGATTATGATGACGAAGACGAATTCATGTCTAACAATCAAGATATGATTGGCGGTTCAGCCACAACCTTCCACGATATCGCACTAAGCAACTTCTACATGATGCCTATCATGGAAGAAGGTGAAGAAGAAGGCGATGAAGATGAGCAATCAAACCAAGGCGATTCCTACGGTGGTCTAGGTGGCGAAATAACACAGTCACTATCACCTGGGATGTATAACCTAGTTGCCGAAGCGTTTCATGTATCATCATCCACAACTCCAATCTATGAATGGCACATGGTATTTACCATAACTCAAGACGGAGTTTCTACAACTCTAGAGGCGTACGATTGCCCAGAACTAAATTACAATCACATGTACCTTGGTGTCGCAACAGACAAAACCGATGCTGAACCATTTGCCACGGCATGTACTTCATATCAATTTGGGCAAGGTGATTACATCGTTGATGCAACTGTGGTGTTAAACGGCAGTTTGAACGAGGAAACTTCAGTTGTTGATACCAAAACAGTAGATCTGTCAAATTCAAACAATGGATATGATTTTGATGTTAACTTCATCAATTATGCTCCACAAATTTTGAGTTTGAAGTCTAACCTAGACTCAGGAATTGCTGGGGAAGATAGAATGACATTTGTCGCAGAAGTATTTGATATCGAAGGTGATGAAATAGCGTATGCTTGGGCTGACCGAGATGGAAACAACATTGATTGTGAGGAAAGTACATGTGATGTAGACTTGAGAAGCACAATGGTCCCTACTTACCGAGTTGTAGTGACCGTTTCTGATGCATCCGGTGGATCGACATTTACCTCCTTGGACGTAGGCGTATCAAACAAGATAACAGAGTCCAGCGCAGATCTTGCTAATGATGTGCAAGTAGTGTACGGTCTTGTCTACAAGGGCTCAGATTTGTCTGTTGGCTTTACTGACATGCAACCATCAGCCATGACTGTCGACCAGTGCGCAGGAGAATACACACCATTTGCTAGCGTAAGCATGATGCCGTCAACCACTTTTGACTCATCTGCAGTCGAAAGTCAATCATTGACAGTTCACTTCCCTGACACTGCTGGCGTTCTTTACGCTTGGTTAGAACTAAATGGCGTTGTAACTGAAATCGCTTCTGGTCAAACAGACGAAGTATCTGCAGGAATTGTCGGATATACCTACGATTTCCCATCTAGTGCGGACATGCTCCCTCAAGGAACAGTCTTACATCTGATTAACCAAGAGTGCCAACTCCCAGACCCTCCATCTAGTACTGTTTCATTCACTGTAACTCAACTAGCTGGCGCAGAATTGGGTATTTCGTATACAGCAACTGGTCAATTAACTGGTGAGACTGTAAGGATCACCGTATGTGCTACTCAAGTAGATTGTGAGACTCCAGAAGTCGTTTACGACCGTGTTGAAACAGACAATCCTGGCGTGACTTTCAAAGGAATGCACGGTGTAGAATACCATGTTTCAGCGCAAATGTGCAATCAATTCGCTTGCGGAGATGCTACAACCATCGCTAAGGTTGCTGACGGAGAAGTAGCAGCAGTTACTGCAACAGATGTGACAATTGCGAACTCTGGTGATACATGGGCTGTAACTTGGAAAGAATCATCTGTCGATGCAGACATTGCTGGATGGTATGTTTGTTACAACAAAGGCGAGTTCTCTGCAACCCAAATGGAGTTGATGATGGACAGTTCTTGTGCCATGGTTGCTCAAGCAACCTCTGATAGCACTGGTATGATTCAGACTACTATCAATCAATACACGACTGTAGAGACTACTCAAGTTCATTTTGCTGTAGTCCCTTATGACGTTGTAGGAAATATTGCTTACGGGTCTTCAACAGACAGTATACTCTACGACAGACAAGTTGACAATACCGATACAGGTGATGGCACCATTACAACTGATGATGAAACATCCTCGGGTGTCCCAGTGTGGACATGGGGAGTTATTGGAGCAGTAGTTGTCGTAGCCTTCATTGTTGGCGCATTTATCTTATCTCGCGCAGATAGCGAAGATGATGATGACAAAGAATGGGATTACTGATCTTTAACAGTAAAACGAGCAAAATAATTGCACGCCAAATCTTAACCGATTTTGCATAATGCCGGGGGGGTCGTTTAGGCGGCCTCTCCGGCTTTTTTTATATCATTTTTTAAATATCATATTTAACCTGAAACACCTCGCATGGAGGTTGTTTCAAAGATTATGCACCCCAATGCTCATAAGGGGAATAAATCGTGGCTAGCATTACATGCGGTGCCGCATGGGGGAATGACATATGAATAATATAAGAAATAGAAATGTAAGAACCATATTTGGTGGAATTGGAATAGCAATGCTATTGTGCGTTTTGATGTTGTTGATGTCCTGGTCAGCTGTTGTCCAGAGCTCAGACATAAACGCTATTGAAAACCAATCTACTGAAGATGAAAAAGTGAATGTTGATGACACAAGTAAATTTGACATCGACGACACACAAACGGCCTTTAATCCACAAGATTTAGGCTTTGAAGATGACCAAGAAATGCTTGGAATGAGGACAGAGACCTCTAAAACCTATCTGACCGATGAAGGATTAGAAATGGTTGTAGGTATGAACCCCATTCACTTTGAAAACACTGCAGGACAACTTGTTGAAATAGACACAACACTAATCTCTACATACGACGGCTATGAAGTGACACAGTCTCCGACAAAAGTTACTTTCGGCCATGATGTTGAAAATGGTTTCAGTATGGAACTTGCAGAAGGCATTGACATTGTTTCAGGTCTAAATCCTAGAATCACTGCAATCAGTGAAGGATCAGTTTCTGAAACCAATGAGATGTTCGTAAACCCACGTTCAGAACCAATCTTTTTGGAACTTGAAGATGAGTTCGAAGCGAACACCCCCCAAATCGGTGGCAGTTCGATAAACTACGGGCTAAGCCAATACACTAATCTTCAGTACCACACTTCAGCGGATACCGTCAAACAAGAATTAAGAATTGACATGATTAGCCCAGAGATGAAAGATTCAATGGACCATCTTCAATCCTTAACTGATTCTCCTCTACATCTTGGTCTAACAGAAGACATAGTACTCCCAGAAGGTACCGGATTGTTTGCTTATGG
>JAKMFF010000330.1 GCA_022425585.1 Candidatus Poseidoniaceae archaeon | reverse complement strand
CTGATGACGATAATACTAGTATCGGAAATAATCAAACCAACTTCGACATTGATAATGATGGCATTCCAAACTTAGTAGATGACTGTCCTGATACAAAACCTGGTGATACGGTTGACGAATTTGGTTGTGCCATAATTGACACTAATACGGATAATAACCAACAGAACGAAGCAGAACAACAACAAAACAATGACAATCCTGCAAGCCAATCTGATGAAACTAATGTATTACTCTATGCGGTTATTGGATTAATCCTTGTAGCAATAATTGGTGGAGTACTGGTAATTAGAAACAGAAGTTCTGCTAAACCTACCAATTCAGCAATAAGCAGTGTAGCAAACCCAGTAATGCCACTTCCAGTTATGCCGCTTGCGCCGCTTGCGCCAGTCGTATTACAACAGTGGACCGATGCAAACGGCTATTCCTGGCGACAAATGTCGGATCAAACAATAATGTGGTGGAATGGTGCCGACTGGATACCATACGGCAAAAACTGAGACCCACGGTGAGACTAGAATCCCGATGGTTTGATATCATACACCTCTATCCTCCCCATGCCCTCCGGGGCACGGGATGCACACTCGCTACGGCGAGAGGCGGTGACGCCAATGGAAGACAGCAGAGGAAACTTTAGTCGAGAACGCAAGGCTCTGAGGCCTAGCCAACTGCGTTTAACTAACGATGATGTTTCACTGCCACCACGATTGTTTCACCTCAGGAACCTACCATGGTTAGATTGTTACAAGAAACAACTCAAATCAGAAAATAAATCGCCAAATACTCAGAAATCATACATCTCCGGATTGAGATCTTATGTTGAGACAATACTGCCTGGTGAAGATGTATTGAGTGAAGCTGATTATAACTCAATGACCATTCATGATTTAGCACAACGGATGGAACCACTAAATGGTAGAATTGATTTATGGACTCATAGTTTATCAGACCTAAGACCAACAACATACAATGCTAGATTAGCCGCAGCAAGGCACCTTTTGAAGTGGCTGGGCCACAGGTGGCCAGAACACCTAACAAGGGCAAGAACCGGCAAGAGACTCCCAAGAACTCTCACTCGCAGGGAATTGACAATGGTATTGGATGCTGCAAAAACCAGTGAAAATCCCGTTGCTTCTGTTGTGGTAACTTTGATGCTTGACACCGGATTGCGGGTCAGTGAAGTGTGTAATCTAAACCTTAGTGACATCGACGTTCAAGATAAATCTGCAAAGGTCATAGGCGGCAAAGGTGACAAAGACCGCTTAGTGCTCTTTACCGACCGGTCATTGAATATGATTAATGCATGGCTACCCGTTAGAGATTCTAGAGTGAAAGGTGAATTCGATGCTTTATTACTAAACTCAATTGGCCGCAGAATCAATCCCCGTGGAGTACAACGATTAATGGATGATTTGGCTACTCAGGCTGGCTTACCCAAGGGTAAACTGACTCCGCACGTCCTTAGGCACAATTTTGCAACAGGACTTCTAGAAAGAGGAGCAGACTTGGTTTCTATTCAAAAATTGCTTGGTCACAGCAGCATTGCTACAACTCGTGTTTATCTCGAAATCTCAGACCAAACTTTGAGAGAAGTGTACAATAGAGCACAATCCATGAGGACTAGTCTCGCTGAAGTAGATGAGCCGATCGAGGAATTGGTGGAAAATACACCATCGACAAGCGCAGTTGGAATTGAATAACTCTAATTTGATTTGGCTTTCCTTTTCGACACTTTTTCTGGACCGAGCCATTCTCGATGTGGTTTTACTGCTTGACCAGAATGCCCCGGAATTGGACAATATTTTCCTGAACGACAACGTGAACAATTTTCTTTCGGAGGAAGTTCAACCGTCTTTCGCAAACGACCGTACTTTCTCCTTGGCATGGGCACAATTTAGGACACTCGGTCTTTGAACAATTCGCGTAATTATTTCTTTGCGTTCCTAAACCATGCCATTTTTGACAGTGGCGTGTCAGGAGAAGGCCCTATTTTGCCGCCTTTTGTTTCAGAATCTGATTTAGGTTTGACTTTACTTTTTGCCTTAGCAGCTAAATTCTTGGCCTTATCTGTGGTCTTCTTTGCC
>JAKMFF010000327.1 GCA_022425585.1 Candidatus Poseidoniaceae archaeon | reverse complement strand
GAAACGTTAGTCTTGGCTGCGGCTTGTTTCAGGATGCCAAAAGATCGTATTACGCCTCTAGGCATTTTATCATCTCCAATATCAAAATTTATCAGCGAACGAGCGGTTTGGCAACCAAAATAGCGGTCGTTTGGAACCTCCAAGTCGCCCATCGTGTCACTTTCTACTCTATACCCCCCAGATGGCTTTGCCTTGGGCTTAGAGTTTGGTTCTACTTTGTTTGGCGATTGTGGCGAGAGGGCGGTCTCAATCATCTTGCTAATTGTGGCACTTCGACCGGATTTGCCCTTGCCGACACTGCGATCTAATCTTGAGGCTAAGTCTTCTGGCAAACTAATACTAATTATTCTACGGTCTCCGACGCGATGTTTGGACATAGTCTGGGCTTAATAATTAATTATTAAATAATATCGATTGCTGGCTTACCAGCAAACTGTAAATTAATTCTAGCGCTCAAGCAACTACAGTACAACTGATGATTTGTTGTGGCTCAGCGGGTCTGTCGCCAGGCAACTTACGGCAATTCTCAATGTTTTTCACGACATCCATTCCGCCGACTACCTCACCAAAAACTGCGTGATTACCGTTAAGCCACGGTGTTGCAACAGTGGTAAGGAAGAATTGTGATCCACCAGTATTCCTACCTGCATTAGCCATTGAAAGTATTCCTGGTCTGTCGTGCTTTAGTGCAAGAGCAGAAGCCTCACAAGGTATTTGCCAGCCCGGCCCGCCAGTGCCCGCTCTACGAGAAGATGGGTCTTTGGAATGCGGGCATCCGCCTTGGATCATGAAATCCTGGATTACTCGATGGAAGTGAAGTCCATCATAATGTCCCATTTGGACGAGTTTGAGAAAATTCTCAACGGTTTTGGGCGCCTCTTCATTGTATAGCTTAATCTGTATATCTCCAGCACTGGTCTTCATCATTACCTGCATGGTTGTGCCAATAATCGGCAGGTCATGAGTATTGCCTCTACTTCACTGCTTTAGCCAAGGTCGGAAATGCTGATCTGCATATGCTCTTGCATAGTCTGCAGGATAGCCTGCTGCGATTAATTGTTGCTCATAAGCGAGTTGCTCTGGCGTAATTGATGTATCCGGCGCTGGCATACCCGCTACTGCGGCGAATCCAGCATCAGAATACGCCTTCTCCTGCATCGACCATTCATCATTCTTAGAGCCTCTTCCTCTAACAAAGAATGCCGTAACTAAGAGCAAGACTATCACTGCACCAATTATTCCAATGAGCGTATACGACATACCGAATATACCTGATTCAGATTCTGCTTCATCTGTAGAATCTGTGGTATCATCGCCCAAGTCCGTATCATCCCCGGGTTCAGTTGGGTCAACTGGGTCAACTGGGTCAACTGGGTCGATTGGATCTGTTGTGTTGTCTTCCGGCTCATCTGGCTCATCGGGCAATTCACAACCATCCGAACCGACGATCGTGCCTAGTGGGGTTTCAGGGCAGATATCGTTCTCATTAAGAACGCCGTCCGAATCCAAATCTAGAATTGGACAGCCAACACCATCATCTCCCGAGAAGACTCCAGCAACAGCTGGACATTGGTCGCCATTAGTACCTAGTGGATTGTCTCCGAATCCGTCGCCATCGGTGTCGTACCACTGAGACATGTCATTTGGCAGGATATCATTATCATTGGAAACTCCATCACTATCGAGATCTGGGCAGCCATATCTGTCGACAGTTGAGGTCCCTGGATTGTTAGGACAGTCGTCGATAATTCCGTCTCCGGCATCGGTTGAATTGAACCCGTCTCTATCTACATCATTAGCCCACAATTCATCTTCATTTTGAACATAGAATGGTTCAGAAAAGTGAACGTTATTGGATTCATTGGCTTCAGTGACGTCATTATTACTATCAATAATTAACTTACAACGGTAATCTCCTGATGGCGTATCGGTTGGAATGGTAAAGAATGCATAACTATCTTGTACGCTGGATTGCTCGTACGACATTGCATTGCTTATACTTGGGTTTTCTGATTCTAATTCAGAAGAATACATTGTAGTAAGTGTCACATTATCTGAATCAACCAACTCAATTTGAACAACCATACTTTGGCCAAATGCAGGGCCTCTGGCGTTGTGAATTATCCATTGAGTAGTAATCTCTTCATCGGTGTATGCTTCGGTAGTAGGACAGGTTAATGATTCTGGAATCAGGTCTGGTAGTGCTGGGTTAACGACTACAAGTTCAACGTCATAATCACCTTGACCGCCATTGGAATCGATTGTTAGTGTGTAGGTTGTTGTTTGCCCTTCATAGGTCTCGTTATCCATAGACTCAAAGACCAATCCGTAACTCATGTTGTCAACTGAAGCCACTAAGTTGCCAGCACTATTGGTTAGCGTAGCTGTGAAAGGTGCAGACATAGAAGCATTAAATCTGACTTCTGTGTTGTAGTAATCGTCAATAGTGAAGCTGTAAACATCTTCAGTATCTGAATTGCTCAAACAACCTGTACCACTGATTGGATTATTTGTCCCAAGCGGGATTCCGGATGAACTAGCATCTTGGCCTAAGCCAAGGTCGTTTTGATTGCCACAAGTAAACGGTGGAACATATGTTGTCTGGTCTGGCTCACCAATTAGTAATCGGTAAGTTCCACCAGGATTACTAGAGCCAAAGCCGCCCCAATAGGTGATATTGATGTAATAGTCTCCTGCGGTATTTTCGTAATCAGTACCTTCTAGAGTGACGAAATCGTCATTTATCGAAAGGCTTGTGTCAATTGATGTGCCATTCGGTAAGTCGAGGCTAAGGTCGAAGTCTGCGCCGTCAATTGGTGCGGTAACTAAAGTAACTTCAAGCGGCTGGTTAGGCGTGATTGTCACCTTGTAAAGATCGGCTTCATCAGATGAGTCTATACAGCCCCTTACTTCTAGCTCAGGGTCAGATCCCAAATCGAAGGATGTCGCAACCGTTTCGCCAATATCGGAGCCTGATGCAGCATCATCTTGCGGAGTTGCGCAGGCGTTGACAGAATTACCAATTTCCATTGTGTCATCGGCTAACTCGACGTTATCTGTTTCACTCTTTTCGGCAACCATTTCGTCTGAATCAAGGACAATAAATACATTGTATTCCCCCTCAACGATATTTGTCGGTATCGCTCCGTTAACCGTAAGAACTTGGGTTGCATTAATTGCCAAACCTGAGGTCCAACTTGCATTACCGAGATTGTGATCTACCCAAGTTTGTCCTGAATCAACGCTTAGGATAACTTCAGCCATGAAAGAATCTGTTAAATCTAAAGTTCCGTCATTGATTACTGTTATGTCTACCGGAACTATATCTCCCGGGTTTGCCGCCAGTCCAAAACTAATATTATCGATTGCTAGGTTTGGAATTGGGACGCTAAAATTTGTCCAGACGTCTAATGAATAATTGCCACTGCCAGAGAAGTGTGTGACGTTGATGTAATATGTTCCCTGTTGATTTTCAAATGTGCTATCAAGTGATGTGATAAATTCATCAGCATCATTGCTGCCACCAGAGGAATCAATTATTGTCCCGTTTGTTTGGTGCATTATTAGGTCGAAGTCTACTCCAGAATCCATTGTTAAAGTAGCGGTAATAGTGTGATTTACCGGCACGTCAAAAGCGAAAACGTCGCCGCCATCAGAACCGTCGAGGCACCCGGTGTAGCTAGCAGTCACATTGTTACCCATGTTGGTCGGGGACTCCGACCAGTTTTGAGGGGCGTCTTGCCCAGTATTTGCATCGTTTTGTGGTGAAAACCAATCAGCGCATGATTCGGTGTAGTTTGTCCATATGTCTAGATCATAATCGCCAATTGAGGAGCTTGCGCCTTGGTTGTAAGGAAACACAACTACCCAATAGGTTCCAGGTGTTGATTCGATTATTGAGCCAACACTAGTTACCGTTTCTACTGGATCGCCGTAATATGATGTGTCTGCGGCAAAGTATGACCCGTTATCATCGTAAGCAATCGCTAAATCGTAATCGTTTTGATAGTTAGACATGGTAACCTCGATATTGTAGTCTTGGTCCATGGTAAATTCATACCAATCTTCAATATCGGTGGTGTCAGCACAACTAGTGAACGAGGTTGTGGGGTTTGAACCTAGATCTTTAGCGGTATTGGTTGTTGCATTTCCTGCGTCACCTGGAGACCCTCCATCATTTTGTATTGCTGGGCAGGGTTGGCCAACCGCATTTCTAATGTCCTTTCTTAAATCGTCCAATAAGATTGGTTCGCCAAATGGATTCTTGCTTTCTTCTTCGTCAAATGTTTCTAAATTAAGTGGATTATGGATAGTCATTATCGGGGATAATGCAGTAATAATGAACATAATTCCAACTAAAAATCGTAGATTACGCATGGCTCTCACAATTTCTTGTGCGCGCCGCTAAGTTATCAAAGTACGGTTATTCAGTTAACAGACAATGGTTTTGGAGACGATGCATTTACTGCTTCTGAGACTCCTTGTTGATACCTTTTGAAATTCTCGATAAACATACTTGCCAAATTATTTGCAGAGGTGTGATAATCATCCGAATTTTTCCAAGTTTTGATGGGTTGTAGTACGTCGCTTGGCACTCCAGGACAGGATGTTGGCACGGCAAAGCCAAATCTACTATCTTTGACATATTCAACGTTGTCTAAATCACCATCTAATGCGGCATTCAACATTGCTCTTGTGTACTTAATTTTCATTCGATTGCCAACACCATAAGGGCCTCCAGACCAACCGGTATTGATTAACCAAGCTGTGGCGTTATGCTCTTCCATTTTCTGCGCAAGTAGGTCGGCATAAACGCCTGGGTGCATGGGCATAAATGGCTCGCCAAAGCATGCCGAAAATGTCGCTTGTGGCTCTTTTACGCCAATTTCAGTTCCTGCAACTTTGGCGGTATAACCGGAGATAAAGTGGTACGCTGCTTGATCTGGGCTTAACTTAGAAATCGGGGGTAAAACACCAAAAGCATCACAAGTAAGGAAAATAACATTTTGTGGGTGCCCCCCTTTAGAATCAGTAGTTCGATTGTCAATGAATTCTATCGGGTATGACCCCCTGGTGTTCTGGGTTAAAGAGGTGTCATGGAAATCAGGAACTCCGCTATCATCCATCACTATATTTTCTAAAATTGAGCCGAATTTTCTAGTGGTGCCAAAAATTGCTGGCTCGTCCTCTTCAGATAAATCGATGAGTTTTGCGTAGCACCCACCTTCAAAATTGAACACTCCGTTTGCTCCCCAGCCGTGTTCATCATCCCCGATTAAAGCGCGCTTTGGGTCCGCTGAAAGTGTGGTTTTCCCCGTACCAGACAAGCCAAAGAAAATGGCCGTGTTTTCACCAGTGGTATTAGCTGAACAGTGCATAGGCAGGATGCCTTTCTTTGGTAGTATCAAATTCATAACTGAAAAGATTGATTTCTTGATTTCTCCAGCATACCTTGTCCCTCCAATGATGACTTCTTTCGCATCATAGTTCACCATCACAAAACACTGAGAGTTTAGCCCGTCTTGCTCTGCGTTTGCTTCATAATGCGGTGCATGAAATACGGTGAACTCGGGAGAGTGGTGTTTCATTTGGTCTGCACTTGGCCTGATGAACATATTTCTGGCAAAGGCATTGTGCCAAGCATTTTGATTGATGACCCGTATTGGTAAGGCTTCACTAAAATCTGCGCCACAATATAGGTCTTGGACAAACAAATCTTCTTGCTTGGATAAATAATCAACCACTTTCGCCCTCATTCTGTTAAAGGTCGCCAAATCGGTTGAAACATTGACATCCCCCCAATTGATATCGGAATTGGTGCTTGCTTCATCGACTATGTATTTGTCGTTGGGAGATCTGCCAGTTCTTTCACCAGTTTCAGTAACTAACGCTTTGTGAGCACTGTAGACTCCTTCGCCTCGAGCAACTGCCAATTCGACCAGTTTCTCCACGGGTAAATTCCAGTGAATGCTTCCTGCACAATGTAATCCATGCCCGGAA
>JAKMFF010000300.1 GCA_022425585.1 Candidatus Poseidoniaceae archaeon | reverse complement strand
GTATGGACTCATAGCACAGTGCCAACCTTTGCTAATATATCCTTTTTCACCGCATTGGAATATATGAAGCGATTTAACAGTAAAAATCAAAGCACCGACACATGATATTTTGAATCCCTATCAAGTGCCTTGCCTGTGTCAGACAATTGGGTACAGCCCCCAGAAAATACTTTGTCTAGTTTACGACATGGAATTTCTAATTGTGATGGTATCGAGTTAGATCTTAGAATAACTGCAGACAAAGAATTAATCATCCATCATGATTCCAAAGTATCAGTTGAAAAATCATTACTAAGCGGCGCTAATCCATATGTCGAAAGTTGGGATTTAGCAGAGTTACAGAAGTTAGGATTTTGCTCGTTTAAAGAATTACTACAAGATTCTGAGGTGATATCCCAATGGCGAGACCAAGGTAAAATGGTCTGCTTAGAATTGAAAAGACCCCATCCAAGCTCACCACAAGGTGGAGGATTTTTTGGTAGTCAAAAAGTAACTAATGTGCTTGGTGAAATGATTCTAAAGGCTGAGGAAATGTTAGATGAATATTCAATTCCGCACGGCAATAGTGTATTTTACGCATTTCATAATAAAATGCACAAATCAGTAAAAATGGCCGACTCAAAACGTCATTGGGCAGAATTACTACCCGTGGTGCCAAGATTTGGCCACAGTAAAATCAAGCGAATGATGGCTTATCCACAATATTTCGTCACACCATTTTCAAGATTAATCAATAAGCACAGGAGCCGAGGTGCTTCAATGGTGCCATGTGCAATCGAATATTTCCAACCCTTCTACAATCGCGCCTTAGTGGGCAAAAGCGTTGGGCTAAGCGGCAGGAAATTAAATCATTTCAGGAGATGCCAAAAGGGTATCCCAGTATATGTTTGGCCAGCTAATGAAAAGTATGAATATCGTCTACTTAATTCTGGAATAACGGGGTTGACAGATAATTTAGATCCTAGTTATACTTGGTACAAGAATGGTAAAGGTGCTAGGTGGCAAAAACCCGCAACAAAACCATTAGATGCACAACAAATAAAATTGATTGAGAATGCTGATTATGCCACGCATAAAGACGTCATCAAACAATTGGAAGAAGAAGTAAGCCCATGGATTGAGTGTTCCATTAGTAGAAAGCGAGACTTGATAAAAATGTGGAAATCCAAGTGGAATTGGGATATTGATGTCGATAAATTAGTGGATAATTCTTCGCATTCACCACCATGGGGAAGCGTTAGACTAATCGGCCATAGAGGTTCAGGCAAGACTGCTCGACCAGTATTACAATAATCATTACTCAATGTGACGAAGTTCTTGACCTTCAGCGAAGTATTTAGGACGATAAATTGGAACACCTTTACCCGACCTTAGCACTGTTCGCTCATCAACTATCTGTGCTCCAATTCCCGCTACTCTAGCCCAGCCAAAAAAGGTGGTGTAGTAGGTTGGGTCTGTCAAACCAACATGGTAAAGTAAGGCGCCGCTAGCAATATCTACATTAGCATTAGGATTACGAATTTTCTTGTTTTCTGACAGCACCATTGGTGCAACCTTACGCAAAGTTCTGATGATTTTGAAATTCTCATCATCTGGACAAATCTCTTCACCAATGG
Organism: Candidatus Poseidoniaceae archaeon; assembly: GCA_022425585.1. The sequence continues at coordinate 1,074 of JAKMFF010000300.1, read as the reverse complement.
CGAATTGCGCAGTGGCTCTAGGATCTTCCACACTCAGTACAGCATGACCAAACCCAAACACTGGGCGGCCTTCTTTTAGTTCATTACGAACAAAGTTTTCCACTTCAACTTCATCACTGGTACCGATTTTTAGGACAAATTCTAGACATGATTGATTTGCACGTCCGTGAAGTGGCCCTGATAAAGCATTCATAGCTCCGGCAATAGCAGAATAAACTGTGGCTTTTCCTGATGCGATTGACTTCCCAGTAAAGGTCGAGAGGTTACCGCCTCCGTGGTCCATATGTAGAACCAGATAGGTTGAAACTACACGTTCCATCTTAGTCCTCAAATGTTCATCAACACCCACTGTATCGACGAACCTTTGAACTAGAGACTTACTGGTATCATCATCAGCAATATCTGCACCTCGACCTTCGCGATAACGGAAAATCAAACCCATCAACCGTGGCATTCGAGCGATTAAATTCAAAGCATCTTCTCGCCAATCTTCGGTAGTTTCCAGCATTCCTAGAGTGTGAATGCCAACTGATAGCCAGTCCATTGGGTGGCCATCTGTAGGTAATGTCTGCAGGACATTAGCCAGACCGCCAGGAACATGCCCTCTAGCGGCCAAGTCTGCTTTGAAGGCAGTTGATTGGGCTGCTGTAGGTAATTCTTTATTGAACAAAAGATAAATTATGTCTTCAGGACTAAAATCAACTAGTTCTTTTATTGGGTATCCACAATAGTGAACACCCTCAGTAGGAGTGACGAAAGATGTTCGACAAGTTCCAATGGGAATACCTCTTAGCCCAGTGTTTAAGTGATTTTCAGTCACTTCACAAAGAACTTTTTCATCATCCATGAGTCCCACTTATGCTTCCGAGAAAACACTATGGTATAAAGACGGCCTATTTATCAATCAAATTGCCTTTTTGGCAACCGTGGTTAGTCAACCCACTCTCTGAAACCTTTCGAAGATTGACGATCGGCTAGTACGTGTATTCGAATGCTACTTCCGTCGATAATAATCGCATCCTCTGCTGTCAAGCCAGGGCATTCTTGCTTAGTTCTCTCCCATGAGCGTTCGGT
>JAKMFF010000271.1 GCA_022425585.1 Candidatus Poseidoniaceae archaeon | reverse complement strand
GAATAGAGTCCAGTCAGAGTACTCTTTTCTTAGCCCTTATCCACAAATCGCCGTCAGGATATTTAGGCGAGAATTTGAAATTAGCCGAACGACCTGGCAACAACAGTCTACCTATTTGCCTGAATAGTTCGAAATAACTGAAGACAGGATATTGAGCCAAACGATAACTTTCAACTTGAATTACTTCCATGTCTAATCTTTGTAATAATTGAAGTATTAATTTCTTTGAAGTAAAACTAAAGTGGTCGGGGAGTGAATATGGTTTGTGTTGGTTTTCTAGTGAGAGAGTTGCTGAATCAACAGCTTGGAGCAAAAGTTCTCCTCCTTCATTGAGCATTCCACACCACTTTGCGATATCTTCTGGCGGGTTTGGTAAATGGCTGTAGATACCGATAGCAGAAATAACATCATATTTTTCCTGGTGAGTTTCTAAGTCCAAGAATTTGAGGTTAATTCCCCGTTCTATTGCTGCTTTGAGTTTATTGACATTTGGTTCAATCCCCATAACGTCGATGTACTCGCCACCAAAATTAGCTAAAGTTTCGACCAATTCTCCATGTCCGCTACCAATATCAAGCCAAGAATATTGTTTCTTTTCACTAAACATGATGGCATAATTGAAATCATTTAGTCTCGACAAATATGTATCCTTGAGTTTTTCATCAAATTCACCGAAGTTTTTGGATTTATTGTCGCCTTTGTGGAGGCCAGATTTAGATGCTTGATTGATCTCTTCAAGACCAGGGCGAGGATTAAGAAACAGCAGGCCACATTCTAGACATTTGACGAGATTATGTCCATTTTCAGTGTCATAAAGTTCATTCTTGTTAGACTTGCACTGATAGCAGTCTACCTCAATCATAATTCGCGGACTGCGGATTATGCATTAAACTCACCGATACTATTGTAATTCTTAGTAAGATTATTTCGCCTTATCTAAATACCGGAATTATGCGGGGTTCAAGGAAGCAGAGCAACATGCTAATCGCTTGAAACAAGTGATATCATTCGTCTAAGTTTGCGGCTTTAGTCCCAACTACTATTAGACGACTTCATCAATTTGAAAATATGGAAGCGAATGAGTGTTTCTTAGCCACGGTGGGCAGTGATTGGCATAAAATATCTAACTGCAATGTCCACATGACTATCAAGCGACGTCTGCAAAGAACAGTGATCAGGGGTGCAGAGGGTGACGACCTTCTCGATGAGGGAGCAGAATCTGCGGTTTACACCATAACTGGAAACATGAATATGTCTGAATATAAACAAATATTAGATATTTTCAGGGGCGGACAACCATGGTTTCACGATCCATTTGAAGATAAACAAATGAAAGTATTATTCTCAAGCATAGATTATGATAGTGCGACTGGCGACTATGAATTCATCTTGGTAGAAGATGCTGAGCAACACGAAATTAAGTCTTAGATTTACCAATTAACCATTGGTTTATTTCTATAGAATGGTGCTGATACCTGGATACTATCAGCAAATACCATTGCCTTAGAAGATTAACATTAACAACAAGTTTACTCAGCGCCTAATATGTCGCTCTTCAGTTCATCGGATTCAATCAAAAGTTTGGTGATAAATTACCTCATCGGTTTTGTCACTTTTATCGGAATACTCGCTGGAGTATCGATGCTCTTTAATGACCCAGATTCCAAAGGGGTAAGTGCAGATGGTAGCATAGACCTTGGCCTTCCTCAGACCTATTTTGAGGCGATGTATACAATTGGCCCAGGAACAATGTTTTTGGCAATGCTCGTCAGTTCAATTTTAGTTTACGCAATGACAAATTTACGTAAGGGAATTGAAGCACTTGTATTAGGAATACTTTGTTCGGTACTTATCGGCGGATTTATTACTATGAACATAGAACAATCACTAGCTAACAACCTAAACGATTCGGGCGCACGCAACATCATACTTGATGTGAAAGATAGAGCAATATATACATCATATCTTTTTGTCGGTAATCTATTTCTGTGGGCTAACTTTTTCCTAGAATTACTTCGCTTCAAACGCAAATCTATTATTGCAGAATAAAGAAAATCTAAGAGCCCTAAACCGGGATACTATCTGCATATACCATGGTAATATCTCTCAATTCAATTAAGATTAGAAATTAAGTACGATGAAAACGGGCCAATACTTATCCCCTATTCGCATTTGGTAAGTTCATGGTAAATGGTAAGGAAGAATCTCAGCCAGAAGAAAAATTCCAAGGTGGCTTCTTATCTGGAGCAGCAATTTCTTTGTTCTTTGGAATATTGCTGGTAGCTATTGGATTTACCGTTTGTTTTGGTCCAAGCTGTGGAGATTGGACTTGGAATATAATTTTCATTGCCCTTGGAATACCAGTTTCTGCTGGCTCTTTGGCTCTCATTTGGAACAGGAGCGGTAAAGGAGCAATGGTAAATGGAGCCAAGATGATTTTTATCATTGGGTGTATGGTTGCTATTGGCGTGTTAATTTGGTTTGTCAATTTAATGAATAGTTTAGGTAATTAATTTATCTAAATTTGTGTAGAATGGGGCTCTTATCGAGATGCTATCAAGAAAGACCATAGTAAATCATAGTTTGATTTTAATCTCAATAACTAATAAAAAATCAAAATTAAGACTCGCGAGGATTTAATTCATCGCAAGGAATCAAGCAAGTTCTCAAATATCTGCACAATAAGTCCTTATTATGACAAATCACAAGTTATCAATTTGGTACCATCCAATATACACGAATGGTATTCATCCTGATGCTAGATTTCCTCGTGATCGATATATTAAATTGGTTGACAAACTCAATACTCCTGAATACTTTGATAAATTTATCATTAAACAACCAACAGAAGCTTCACGCAACGAACTTATTATGGCACATGATCCACATTATGTTGATAATTTTTTGAATCAAAACTTGACTCAAAAAGAAATCAAGCGAATCGGTTTAACGCCATGGACACCACAAATAATCCCACGTACACTGCTTTTGATGGGAGGCGCAATTGCTGCTTTGGACCATGTAATGGAACGCGGGGGTATTGCAGGCAACATGGCAGGAGGCACTCATCATGCTCACTATGATTTTGGTTCCGGATATTGCATATTTAATGACCTTGCAGTCTGCTCACTTTTGGCATTAAGTAAGTATAACTTAACTAAGGTTGCAGTAATTGATTTTGATGTCCATCAAGGAGATGGTACAGCGACTATTTTGCAAAATGTTGACAAGGTATTGACAATTTCTGTGCACTGCCAGCAAAACTTTCCATTTCGTAAATCAAAAAGTGATTATGACTTAGAACTACCCGCAAATGCGGGTGATGAGGAAATACTCGCCATGGTTGCCACTGCATTAGATATCACAAAACAATTCGACCCGGAGTTGATTCTTTTCCAAGCAGGTGTTGATGGATTGAGCACCGATACTCTGGGTAAATTGGACATTTCCCGCCAAGGCATGAGCAAAAGAAACGAGATGGTTTTTGATCTAGCGGTTGAACAAAAGATCCCCACTGTAGTATTCATGGGAGGCGGCTATTCAAATCCAATTAGTCACACTATCGATGCTTTTAGTGACTTATTTCTTAGTGCTTCCAGGGCCAATGAGCAAATTCTCAACAAAGCCGATTTGGAAACCTTTGATTCAAAAATTGATTGATGTAAGGAAATTAACCTCAATTGATTTATCGAAAATTCTGTTGAACAAATAACTGAAAGTGCTCGTACCGGGAAACTATCTGCAAATACCATGGTAAATATTCATTCATTGAATAGATAGAGGAATCAACCAAAATATATTCTATCAATTTCTGATATTTTATTGACCAAAATTGTATATTGTTCAAAGTTTAAATTGCTATGATTCATCTTGATTCAAGGTATAAAGCAAGTTATCAAATACCATCAACATAAGTCACCGTTATGT
>JAKMFF010000265.1 GCA_022425585.1 Candidatus Poseidoniaceae archaeon | reverse complement strand
TCCCGACAATGGGAAGTCGTAAAATCAGCTTAGCCTCCCAACAAGTGCTGATTGAATCAACAGATTATGGTGAGAATCAATTAAGGTTGAAGGAATTTGCAGACTTTGATATTTCTGGAAACTCTGCAACTTTTGTGTCGCAAGAGAGAGGTGATACTCGCAAGATTATTCATTGGGCATCTGTTGACACATCTAGTAAAGCTACTTTGAAGATGGTTACGAATGGTGAAATTATCGAAATTGAAGGTGTATTAGAGCATCATAGTTTATCCAAAGGAGACATTGTACAAATCGAACGTATTGGTTACGGTGTTATTGGTGCACATAATACCATAATATTCACACATGACTAGAAACTATCAAAATGCAGTAGCCATACAGGTTAACTATGCCTAGTAGTGATAAGACAGTTGCCGATTTGGACTTAAATGATGAACACATCACCGCAGGTCTTGAAGATAGCCTTCAAGAAGCTGCTAAGCGCTTGCTAACCATACCAGGTGGAATATTAGTAATTCTTGATGACGATTCACGGGTGAAGGGGGTTATTGGCCACAAACAGATTCTCACCGCAATAGTCAAAGGTGCAGAACCAAGTAATACCAAATGTAGTGATTATATGGAAATGGATTTTATGGAAATTCAGCACGACCAAACACTTTCCAAGGTGCTAAAACAGATAAAAGAAAGAACGCCACAAGCCGTAGTTTCAGTTGACGAAAATGGGGAATTTAGTGGTTATTTTTCACCCTCAGATTATATGGAAAGTAAGTCATTAGTAAAATCTTTGAAGAGTTTAAAACTCTGATTAACCAACTATTTTTATGGTTTTTCCACACCCACTACAGGCTATTTTTAATGGCCTCTCATCGCTGGTGACTGGAATTTTTGTATCACATGCTGGGCAACCAACAACCGGCACATCTACCCTGACTTCTGGCTTCTCATCAACTTCATTTAATTGCAACCTTCTGGGGCTGACTAGCGCAGTAAGTAACCATAATCCCGATGTTACTGCCGAAGAGCCAATCACAAATAATTCAGGATATGAAAAGAAGTAAATTAGTGCAACAATTGGTAGTAATACTAACTCTAACATTAGGAACCTGCGATGTTTATTCTTAGTCATTGAAAGGGAGATGATAAGACCAAAAGAAATTATGATCAACGTGATTATGGTTAATGGCATCGGTGTGGAGATTAAGCCTTTACTTGGTTGGATGTAAAATGAAAATTCTTCATCAAGACTCATTGATGTACCTTCAACCTTGATTACTTCACCCCACGGGTACCTAGAATGGGAAAATGAAAGATCGTCTGTCTCTAACAAATCAGCTGTTCCAAAGGAGGTAGTAATTGACGACTTGGCCTCTAATTTGAACGTATATGATTGCCAAAGAGGCGCACTTTGCGTAGATGTGAAGCTGCTTACAAGATCAAATCGCTCTCCATCTTGCACTGTTTGAAGTGTAGAAAATGTCAAACTCAAGGGGTGATAAATAACTCGATCTTCTCCTTTTAAGTCTAGAGATATTGAAATCGTATCAAAATCAGTCGAATCGCCAATCAAATCTGAACTATCAAGTTGCATGCCATTTATATCAGACATATAGGTTCGATATCTTTTACTCATCTCTCTTTCAAACTGCTCTAATTCAACATTTTCAATACTACGACTTTCCCGGTCTTCATCAGCTACGCCCCCAGGACTCCAGCCATAAAACACTGAATTAGTTGGTAGATCGTTATCTCCGATGTGATCCATTCCCCATCTCATCCAGTAAGCCATTTCACCATTAATTTCCAAAGTAGTAGTCCTTGATAATTTCAAATTACCATCATCACTAGCAAGGTCAACAATTTGGGTAATGCTTAGTGGGCTTCCGCTTCCTCCGGTTCGCAGTGGTTCATTATCAGGGTAGAATGTCCCTGTACCTCCGCCGGTGTCTGAGGTTTCAATTGTGAACTGTGCTGAGCCCTCAATCAATGGACCTCCATCTTGAAAATTTAGTCTTACACTGACCTGTATTGACTGTTCGCCACCTGACGCTTCAGTCCATGTCCAAGTAACTACAATCGAATCACCACTCTGCGTTTTAATGGGCTCTCCAGGCACTTCTTGATTGTCTACCAATAATTCAATAGATTCAGAATATGCAAGAGCATCAAGACCAAATGGCGAATCAATAATTACCGAAATATAGGCATCACTGCCTTCAATTTCCGGCTCATCTATGGACAATTCCATCAAAGGTATATCTGCTGTTATCTTTGATTCAAAATCTGTTGAACCCCATAGAAATTCTAATTCTGCATTACCACCTGGAACGCTAAAAATTACTGAACGTGCGCTAAGAACCAATTCTATTTCACTAGACGAGGACACTGACATTTCATCAACCGGTATTGAAAACTCTATTGTTCCCTCACCTTGTGTCAGTACAGATGAATCAATATTTGTTGAATCCGAGAACGTTTGTGAGCCAATCTTGATTGTTGCAGTAGCGTTAATTTGGGCGCCACCTGCGTCAGTTACCCGGTAATTCATGACCAAATTCCAATTTGATTCGGGTATTGAACCTGGCCAAACTTTACCCATGCTCCAAACACCTACCTCTTCTTGGGATGTTATCGAGTTGGTAATCAATGCATTACTTGCTTCGTCTTCTAATAATTGAGCAAAAGGCGTAAGTGTACCACTTGAACCACCAATTAGGTACAAATCTACATCATGAGAATCATCACAACATACCACCACTGATTCTGCTTCGACTACACCAGAAAGTTGTGATGAAAATGGCAAAGAAATCATCAATAAGACCAGGGTTAATTGAACTATTCTTGTCGACAAACCTCTCACCACGTTACCGCCAATCATTCATGGCTCATAATTTACTCTACTACATGAAGCAAATTATGAGTATTACATGCAGTTTAGATATCTTCCGTCAAAGGGCTTTTTCTAGCAGAGCACCAAGTTCTTTTTCAAATAATGAGACCAAGGCTTCACCAACTTCACCCTGTAAATCGTCAGGCAGTAACCTAAGACCAAGTCTTGTAGCGGCTCTTGTAGCCTTAAGTTCCGCATAAATAGAGCGGGCTTTAGATTGGAAATAATAAGACACAGCATCTTTTATTTCACTTTTCAATTCTGGATCCGCATCGACTTTATTGCGGATATGAGTCTTTAATTCATCTTTGACAAGGTCCCTAAATGCCTCAATAACTAAATCTTCGGTAGAAAGTAGTTCCTTGATTTGGTCTTTGATACTTCCAGTAAGTAATCTCTCTATTGCCATGACCTACCCACACAGCCATATGGTTTCAATTCATCGACAAATGTTACATTAACTGACCGGAGGTAATTAATTGCTTCAGGAGGTTAGCTGCGAATACTTTGCCTTCTGCATTTTCTTCTGGCCATGCTGCTTGGGTGGTGTAAATTTGTGAGTGCAAATCTTGTTGCTCATTGCCAGTAACAATCCTATACCAGATTAATTCTTCAAGTCTTGGAGTTGATAGATTGTCATTAGAAAGGCAAGGCAAAGCTAGTTCACTAAGCGCCTGTTGACGTTGTTCATAGGCCATTTTTGACCATTTCTTGGCCAGTCTTTTCAGCATTGAAGCGGACATATTTGGTAACATGCCGATATCTGGGTCAGTTATTTCAGGTAAAGGCAACAAACGAATTGATCCCTCATCTTGTAAGATATCTCTAATTTTGGTATAGACGGGGTCATAAGAATTGTCTAATGACTCCCGAAGCCAATGACCAACGCCAGATAATGACCTTAACCTTCTGACTCTTGCTCCATTAGGGCATATCTCAGAGGCGATTGCAGCGCACTGAATAACTACATCAAGAGCTCCATTGTGGGCTTTATCAGAGTTTGGGTGATTTACTGAAATTGCTAATGGGACAATACGCATTCTAAGTGATTCATCAATTTCTTCGGATTGCCAAGTTTCTTCATAATGCTCAATGCTAATTATTAAATCAGCTTTTGATTGGTAATCGTATTCATCACCTTTTGGTTGATGTATTTTGGATTGTAGAATTTTTCTGCTGTAAGGCACATTAGCATCGATCATTGCAGATTCCAAGTATGCAAGAGAAAGAATGCTTTCAAAATCTGCTGTAGCAAATATGGCAACACTATTAGCAGATTTTATTTTATCAACTAACAAAGTAATTCTATTTTTGACATCACGAAACAAGTTTGTTTCTAAAATATCATTCATCGCTATCAGTTAACCTATGAGGCCAGTTGTTATTCAATCTCTCGATAAACTTACTCGACCATTAGTCTGAGTTCGTCTCTCTTGTAACGCCAATCTTTCGGCAGTTTGCCTTCCGAAATGTAGTAATTAGCCAATCGCCTAATCTTTGATTCAGTTATCTCAAGCGAACGCTTGTTGTGAATGTCTTTGTGATTACCACTGCCTAGATGTTCAATGATTCTAGCCGCTTGACGCATGAGATTCATCATGTCTTCCGGGTATGTGCCGCCAATATCATTTTCTGATAGAATAGCACCAATTCTCTTACCGGTGACCAGTTTGACATTGGGAACCGCATGTTGGTCACGCAGGATGGTGCCAATTTGTGCAGTTGTGTTCCCGGCTTTTCCGAGGTCAACAACTAGTTTGGTAACTTCATCAACGTTGGTATTAGACCACTCTGGAGCTGCAGTAACGTGGGGTTTCGATGAACCACTTTGGCCTTTTCTAGACTTGTACATACGTGCCATGTTAACCACTCAAGCAATCTGCCGACTTGCCTCTCATTATTAACCACTCCGCATGGTGACATACCACTCACCAAGACTAGATTCTTTGATGGCCTTTAGCGACAATACCAGGGATTTTATCCCATTCCCAGCCAGAAGCAGTCGCCCTTGCCAATCCAATCGGCTGATTATTTTGCAGTATTAGAACATCATCACCTGAGTTAATTCCCTCATCAAAAGATTCCACTATTGAGGCAAAGACATCTCCTTTCCACTTTATCGATGGTTTAATTATCGCAGTTTTCAGAGACGAATTCTCAGCAATGAGTTTGACTGATGATTTGGAAAGGGAAAAGCCTCTGCGGTCATTAGACCATTGCGCTATTTGTTTGCCATCTAATTCAATCTTCCAATAAGGTGGCTTCCCACGTATTTTAACGCCCTCTAGCCAACGATCATTATTCATTTTATATCTTGCCACACTCTGAAAGTTGTCGACCAATATACGATGGTGACGGCGATTTCGGGGGGATAAATCTTGATTTAGCTTGGCCACTGCTTGGCGTAAATTGTCAAGAGCGTCTCTAGAAGTAGCCGGCAAACCGTTCCTGGTCTCAATATACTTGATTCCATCCACCTGGAAACTCATTGATGAGTGATTGATTACAGTATGATAATTATGTCGGGACAATAAGGCTTTGACCATTGCTTCTGATCTTGCAAATTCGTCAAGACTCCAATCTCCAGTCACTGGAATGTCATAATGAGACGCAGGCCAGACCTCTTCTAAATCCCTAGGAACAAGTCCAAGAGGCGAGGTAACCATTACCTCATGGTAACAACTTATTCCAATCGCATCCATAAATTTACGATGAGATTTAGACATTCTATAGGGCTTCTTTGCTGAACACGGCAATAGAATTAGTACATTATCAATACCATTTGGCGCAACATAATCATTAGTCATGTAATCGACCCACTTGGTGATAATTGGATTTTCTAAAGAAATGGGAGAATTACAATGCAATATTGTGTTAGAGTCCACATGAGAGATTCCCAGATCAGCATTGGTCAAACTCAATTTGTCGTGGTGACGTAGATGTTCTACAAGTTTTGGACTGTTTAATGATTGGCGCTCCACTAAAGTTCTCAAAGTCCCACCTGCTAAGTGTGATTTAATTTCTTTTAGAGCATTATTCCATTGACTAATTTGGCAACCCATTTCAGCACTATCATCAGTACCACTAACTAAATTTCTTGGCCCTGATTCTGTTAGAAGTAAATTAGCGGCCATAC
>JAKMFF010000240.1 GCA_022425585.1 Candidatus Poseidoniaceae archaeon | reverse complement strand
CTTCTTCACCATCAAGAACTGGACTAACCGGTTTAATAGTCGAAGTTTGCATCAAACCTTCCGGATGTGGTTCAAGCACGCCCGCAATTGGCGTAAGGGATATTGAATTAGCGTCAATCAGCGATTCAGCAGTGACTTCAGTTGAATCAATATTCCATTCATCATCGGGTGTGTATGAGTCTAAATCATCACCAATAAATTCAGGCAATGGGTCACGTTCTGGGTCTAGGGAAACCAACTGATTTTCAAGCCCCCTCAACTCATCTGCAATATCAATTAAGCCTTCTAGTGAAGCATCTGAAGTCCTATTGGCTAAGTCAAGTAACATCGATTCTAATTCAATCAGTCGCCCAGTATTTTGATTGACCTCAATATCAGAAAATGCAAATTTCTCATCAATACCCATGTCAAGTTCAGTTAAAATTTCTGCCGCTTTAGCGTGGTCTTGCTTAACGATGCGGTTCATTTTTGCCACTAAATGTTTGTCGCGGTCATGTACATCGATTACTGATGGTGCTTCTGGTGTCAATTCATCAAGAGTTTTCTTAATGTGCGCCTCAACTAAATCCGTTTCTTTGCCAATAAATGATTCGATATCAATCTCGGGTGGAGTATAGTCATCTGAAAGTTCTGGCAATGTGGTGGTAATTTCAATACCCCCAAGTTCTTCATCACTGTAAACCACATCTATTACCGAACTTATCAATCGATTAGCGATGTCTTCAACATTTTCTGATTTTGATTCTTCAAGATAGTCCTCATTATCGGAATGAATATCATTCAATAATTTGTAAACATCTACAGTATCAAGTAACTTATCACCGCTATCAATTGCGGCTTCAATTTTATCGATGCCACTCTTAGTTGCTCGCCAACTAACGTCGCCATCTGTAACAATTAATGCTAGTTGTTCATCAGAAAGCATTAGATTTCTTTCATTTGATAACTTCCTGGCATAAAGCATCAGACTACCTGCACCAACTGGACTGAGTATACTTCTAACTCCTCCTCTGAGTATATCCCAAAGTGAAGATGCTGGCCAATCTTCAGGAGAACTTCGAGCAGTAACAACGACGTGCACATTCATATTTAGCGCATAATCTAACATCCTGCCAATGCTGTTGGCAACCTCTTGGTCTGATAAAATCAAATCAATGTCATCGATTAACAGCATCACACTGTTGGCAAATACATCTGACCAAGTATTTTCTACATCTAAAACATCAGGCAAATCGTCACCTCTTAGGAAGTAGACAGGACCTTGGTCTCGAAGTAAAACTGCTTGACCAATTGCGTGAATTAGATGAGATTTGCCTGTTTGTGAATCGCCAATTAAGATCAACGGATTTAGCGACTCCTGTGGGGAGTCAATAACTCTCTCACTCAATTGAGTTGCTCTCCGGTTTTCAGTTGTAGTCGACCAATTTTTGAAGGTTTGATGGTTGCTGTATTGGAGAGTTTTTGGCCAATCTACGATGACTGGAAGATGTATACTATGATGCGACAGGTTGGCTTTTGCCTGCTTAGCATGATGATGCAAGCCTTCTTCGACACCTCTATGACCTGAAACAACGCTACTCCATATTGGAGTTCCATCTGATTCAAACCCAAAAAATGATGATTCAGCAATATTTGTCTCACTGGAGATTTTACTTAACGTACGTTCTCTTAAATTTTTTAATCGCTCGGCAACCAGACTCGATACCTCTCCACCTGTTTTACTTAGTGATAACTTAGGCTGGTAATCTTCGTTTTTACCGAGTATTCCATCAGCAATCAAATCATAAGTCGGACGATTTGCCACCCCTACTCTAGACAGAAGTGATTTTCGTCTTACTGGTGGTGAATATGTCCCTCCCGTCAAGATATTTAGCTTAGATTTAGCTTGGTTTGTTTGTTCTAAACCAGTGGTTTGAGTATCGCTGAGGCCTTGTTCATTAGTTGTCGCAAGATGCTTTTTTGCATTTTCAAGAGCTAACAATAACTTTGTTCGTGTTGACATTAATCTTCACCCCCTGAGCCCAAGGAATCAATTTCTTCAGAAAACTCACTAGACCCTTTGTATTCTGTTGACCATTTTTGGTAGTTACGATCTATGTCTAGTTGATTTTGAGTTCTAGCAGCAGATTCACGAGAACGTCGTTTGTTGTTTGGTTCAGCTATCGTGGTACTGGAATGGATGACTGAACTATTAGTTGACTTGGAGGGAATATTTATTTGAGATTTTCCCGCTATATCGGGTAG
>JAKMFF010000248.1 GCA_022425585.1 Candidatus Poseidoniaceae archaeon | reverse complement strand
CGGTCCTTGTTACCGTGATTTATTCCCCGAACCACCTCCTAGTAACTCAATACCTTCTTGTGCTGAAGGCGGAGTGTTTGGTGTTTTACCTGGTGTCATTGGTTCAATACAAGCTACAGAGGTGCTGAAAATCATAATCGGCAATGGTGAAACGTTATCTGGCAGACTATTGCTATATGATGCGGAATCAATGGATTTTAGAACCCTAAAGTATGGCAAAAATGCAGTTACACCCGAGGTTGACATAAATCAAGTAAGAGCTATGTTTGAGGAAAATGGGTGGTGCAAAAATGCCGTTGCTGGAAAAGGAGATATTCAAGAACCGATTAACACTGGAGGTGTTATGTTCAAACACTTGTCAATGTCTGAGTATAAGGGTAAGAAAGAGTCTGGATGGCAACCATTTTTACTCGATGTCCGATCAGATATAGAATATTCTCAAATGCGCATCTCTTTCACAGATCTGCAGGTGAATCATGAGGACATATTGTCAAAAGTAGATTCAATTCCCAAGGATAGTGATGTAATATTGCTATGTCGTAGTGGGATGAGGTCTCAAATGGCAGCTATGTACTTGATGAATGCGGGTTATGATGGTAATAAATTATACAATTTAGATGGTGGAATAATGGCTTGGAATAATGCTCTACCAGCAGATGTCGAGTAAATTCCGCAGTATTCGAAAATTTATGAGGTCTAGTTATTTTGGCTTCTGTCTAGAAAATTTAGCATGAGGTTCAAATGTCCGACTTAGTTTTCCTTACTTAAGGGGGGCTTGAACTGGCTAAGGTTATCGTTGCGGACGAGAATGAAGGTAGACGTACCCTACTTGCCAACACGTTGGAGCGTGAGGGCTTTGAAATCACTAGGGCAGGAACCCTTAGGCAAGCAGAGGGGACGGCATTAGCGACAATGCCAGAGGTTGTATTAATCGATGGAGAATGGAAATCTGGCGATGCAATTGACGCAGCTCAAAGATTGATGGCAGACCCTGAATTTGCTTTCAAATGCAGAATCGTAGTGCTGTCTCGAAATTCAGGTCAAGAATACATGGTATCAGCCGCCAAAGCCGGTATTTCTGAAGTGATAACCAAACCAATAGATATGAACGTCTTAATTCAGCAATTAAACAAACATGCAAGAAAGCAGTTTGTACCACCACCTGCTGATGTAGCAGGGCCAAATTCTGATGGAGGGAGTTTTGATGTTGCTATGCTCATGGGAGACTCGACTTGGGCCTTACCTATGTTGAAAGGTTTGGTTGGACCAGAGAAAATCAACCCGGGTTTTATTGATGAAATCTTAGTTCAAATGGATGAAGAAGGAATTGAAGTACAAGATATGTTTGACCCTTCGACTATGGCTGCAATGCTTAGAATTGCCCTAAATAACTTAGTGCAAGATGTTGACCCTAATTCTTTGCCTAGTACTCCCGAGCAAGCTGAAAATAATCAATCCAATCAGGCAACTTCTACCACCCTAAATGAAATCACCAAGAGTGAGAAATTGGGTAGCGGTAATGCTCGTTCGACCAAACTCAAAGGTGGTATGACCACAATGGAAGATATCCTTGAGCAACAAGCAGAATCTCTTGAACATGAAGTTGCGGAAATAATGGATGAAGTTTTGGACGAAAAACCAGATTTAGTTGCCTTGAGGCCTGAGGAAGAACTTTTTGGAGTAGACCCAGAAGTTTTGAAATTGACCCGCCTGACAAATGAATTGGTTTACGAATTGATGTGGAGTTTAGGTAGGCCAGGCACTGTGGAAGACATCACCTTAATCACACAAATTGAAGATATAACGCAAATGGTAAGCGATGTTTTAGACTCTTTTCCCACAGTAGATAATATCGTGGGTATAGCTGATGAGGAGGAATGAATATTGTCTTCCTCAGCAAAGACTAGCCGAATAAAAATCAAGCAAGGTAAAGCAGGTCGTATTAGATTATTCATC
Source organism: Candidatus Poseidoniaceae archaeon (assembly GCA_022425585.1). The sequence continues at coordinate 686 of JAKMFF010000248.1, read as the reverse complement.
AGCCTTGGTGTAGTTTTCCTCTGGCTTATATTAGGGTACTATGCTTTCAAAGATGTTGGAGATTTTATTGATTGGGTTGAAGATTTGGGACCACTAGCGCCAATATTTTATGCCATACTGGTATCTCTTGCAGTAGTTTTGTTGTTTCCTACCCCCATTTTGAAAGTTGCCTCCGGTGCAATATTCCCTTATTGGATTGCAGTAGTGGTTAATTTCTTTGCCTCAGTAATTGGCGGGCTCTTAGCTTTCCTTCTAGGAAGATGGTTGTTTAGGGAAAGAATTGAGGAATTGGTCGCTAAAGATGAGCGGTTAAAAAATCTTGAACTAGCAATTAATGAAGAAGCGATGCAAATCTCTGTACTAGTAAGATTATCGCCAATTATTCCTGATGAATGGCTAAACTACATTATGGCCAGCAGTCCAGTTACTACAAGGGTTTTCTTCATCTCAAACCTTTCAAGCGTGATATATTCACTTGCCTATGCTTACTTTGGTCATGCTGCGGGTAAAATTGTTCTATCTGGTGGAGGGATGGATGGATTCAAGGATTCTCCTAGTGGCTCAATCCTCTTGATTATCGGGATTATTGCCTCAATTCTGGCTACAATAGTCGTGGCTAGAGTTACGATGAAAACCCTTGAATCTAAGGTAGATGTAAACTGAACATTAATCGTTCAATTTGTATG
>JAKMFF010000227.1 GCA_022425585.1 Candidatus Poseidoniaceae archaeon | reverse complement strand
CCTGCCTATCGCTTCTATTTCTCAATACTTTGCATGATTCCTTAAATTACGAAAATTGTTTTTTTAAGAATATTACTTTCCCTCAACAACCGATGCTTCAAAAGACTAGTTCGACATGGCTAGTAACATGGAACCAGTGACCATTGTGACCATGGCGGCTTTAGGCGGCGGTTTCATGATTGGTGTCTGGTATATTTTGGTCAGAAGTGATGCTAAGTTGAACATGCGCCCTGGTATGTCTGCAGAAGGTCTTAGGCAAGGTACTGGAGCACCAAGTTTTGGCAGAACCAAACAGGAAATTGATCGTAAATTAGCAATTGTGGAAACTCGTCGCAGACGTAGTGAAATCATCCAATCAAGACTTGCTGTGCAAGAAGCTGAACTAATTGCAGCACAGCGTTCTAGACAACTTGAGCAGGAAGCAATTAATGAGCGTAATCGTCGTGAACAAGATCGTCTTCGGATGGAAGAAGAGGAACGTTTGCGAAGAGAAGCTGAAGAAAACCGCTTGAAAGAACAACAACAAGAACAACGTCTCAAACTAGAAGAGGAATCTCGAATGGCCAGTGAACGGGCTGATGAAGAGGCTCGTCTGCAAAAAGAAAGAGAAGAGTTGCGACAAGCAGAAATGGCCGCTTCCGAAGAGCAACGTCTGGCAGAACTCGAAGCAGCAAAATTACAAGAAGAGATGGAATCACGTGCAGCAGCAGAAGCAGCGATGACCGAACTACAGGAAAGGTTGAATAGAGAAGGTGCGATGACCGGCGACGTACAAATTTCATTGATGTGGGAAAATTTTAATGATTTAGATTTACACGTAGTTTGCCCATCTGGTGAAAGGATTCACGGAGGTAACAAAATTTCACAATGTGGTGGGGAATTAGATGTTGATGCCAACGTTAGACCAGAAACAAAAAAGCCAGTTGAGAATGTTGTTTGGCCTGGAGTTTCTGCTCCACCCGGTTCTTATCAGGTATATGTTCATCACTACAAGAAACACAGAAAGCGACGAACAAAAGATCCTACATCTTTCCAAATAATTGTTAACAATGTTGGTGACTATCGTGAATATCACGGAGATTTAACGCATGGCGATCCTATTACATTGGTTTGTCAATTTGATGTCCCTGACAGAGATGAGCAAGCAGAGAATGCCCAACGCAGTTTGGAAGATCAAATGCGTTTAGAATCAGAGGAGTCGGCTAGACTAGAGGCTGAAAAGGAAGAAGAAGAAGCCACTAGACAAGCAGATATGGCAGCTGCTGAAGAGCAGAGGCGGACCGAACTTCAAGCAGCCAGAGAAGCGGAAGAACTTGCATCAAAGCAGGCTGATGAAGCCGCTATGTCTGAATTACAAGACAGATTAGACAGAGAAGGTGCTCGTTCAGGGGATGTACAAATTTCATTGATGTGGGACAACTACAATGACTTGGATTTGCACGTACTCTGCCCGTCAGGGGAAAGAATTCATGGTGGAAATAAGAAATCAGAATGTGGCGGTGAATTAGACGTTGACGCAAACGTCAGGCCTGAGACTAAAAAGCCTGTTGAGAATGTAGTCTGGGATGATAACACCGCTCAACCAGGTGAATACCAAGTTTATGTTCACCATTATAAAAAACATAAGAAGCGACGTGCTAAAGACCCTACTAAGTTCAAAGTAATTGTCAATAATGTAGGTGACATGTTAGAATTTGATGGGGATTTGTCACATGGAGACCCAATCAAATTAGTCGCTCAGTTCAAAGTTCCTTCACAAGAGGAGCGAGATGCTAAAATTGAGGCGATTAGGAAACAGTTGGAGAATTTTGGTTCAGACAATCTTGAACCAACAGAAGAGTGAGAATAAGTAGCAGAGATAGAAGTTAATTTAGACTTTGAAGATGAAAGCGTATGATTACGACAGTATGTCTTCTAAACGTCCTTCCAAATTTGCCTTATTGATTGAACGAGCTATTCTCCTTCCAGTGGACATGCGCTCTTCGTTGATATCTGAATAAGGTGAACCACCAACAAACGGATTTGATCCTGCAACTATTCTCGCACTTATTTCAAATACTTTAAATTCTAATTTATCGGTAACAATGGTTTCAAGGCAGAATGGTCCAATCATCCCTCTACTCTTCTCTTCCAGTTCAAAGGATTCAGCAACAGTTCCTTCAGCCATTTCAAATGCTTTGGGCAGTAAAGACTCTCTAATCACTACAGGTTGGTTCCCGGTAACGACAAATGAAGGTTCAAGAGACATTTCTCGCAAATCTCTCAATGAACCAAGTTTGTAAAATTCATCAACGTTTGATTCATCTCTTCTATCCATTGACAGCAACTCTAGTCTTCCTAGATTTTTGCCTGCCATACTACCTTTTCCTTGGACTTGATAGCCATCAGTGGCAATCGGGTCAAAGAAAAAGTGCAAGTAATATCTACATCCTAAGACATACTCTTGAATAGTAAATTCTTCTTCAATATCGACATTTCTTCTAAAATCACGATAATCTCTAGCAATAAAATACCCTCTGCCGCCTTTTGCTCCGGCATATTTGACAATCACAGGTCCATCAATGTCATGAGGGTCTTCAAGAACCTGGGGCAT
>JAKMFF010000226.1 GCA_022425585.1 Candidatus Poseidoniaceae archaeon | reverse complement strand
GGAATAAGGAGCGACGAGAACATGCGGAAAGTGTCCTAAAAGCTAGAATCTCAAGACAAAATTCCACACCACAAAATATTCGTGCTGAATTTGGCCTTGATCGACAAGTGCCGCCACCGCCTCCTGGTTTCGAATGATTTGGTGACCGATTGACTCAAAGAGTGAATACTTCTCGGCAGAATTATCGCGGATATGGTGAAGTGGTTATCATCTGAGGTTTCCAACCTTATGTCGTGGGTTCGACTCCCGCTATCCGCACCAAACAACAATACAACAGTGATTGTTGTGTACTAAAACCAATAAAGCCTATCAGCAAGTTGCGAAAGGGAAGATTATGCAGACATCTTCAGTCAAGGGCGTATTCTTGGTTTTGCTTATGTTCACTGCAACACTATCGGGATGTTTTGGCGAACAAGCCAAAGAAATAGATCAAGAAATTGCCGATTTTCAAATTAATTTCACCTCGCCAAATAATGCCATATTGAATACGGGAGAGTGGAATGAGTTCCTCTTAATTGGTGAAGGTCGAGCGATATCGGTGCCAAATAACGTGCTGTTATTTGTCGATGACACTCTTATCCCTAACGGCTATGCACTGGTAGAAGGCAATCAGATGAATGGGAAATTACTACCAACACCTTATGCTGAAAATGTTAGAATTACCATTGTAGAAGACAACGGAAAAGGCGAGTCCTTTGAGATGGAATTAACCAATGGCACTCCGATAATTAGTGGTGCTGAGTGGTTTGAAAAGATGGAGTTCATAACTAGCGTTTGTAGTGACTCAACGCTGTGTGGCGGCTACATCAACCGTTGGATGGGGTCACCAAATCCAGCATTTGAAAGAGCAGCTTCCTTTTTCCATGGGCATTTTGAAGGCCTTGGTTATGAAACCAACATAATGAGGGTTACCGATACATTTAGCATTACAGAACCCGAGAGCCTCAATGTTATCGCTTGGAAAAGAGGTAAAGACAGTTCATGTGTTCAAGGAATGGGCGCTCACATGGATGTTGCCATACCTGGAGGACCCCCTGGAGGAGGTACATACGAAGGTGCGTATGACAATACTGCGGGCACTGTTGCAATTATGCTTTATGCCAAGGCATTTATCGACATTGAAGTACAATGTGACACATTCCTCGCTTTGTGGTCAAGTGAGGAAGAAGGATTACGTGGTTCAAACGCATTTGCCAATAATGATTGCGACTACTGTCTGCCCCAAGACAAAGAACTCCGCTTTTACATAAATATGGACATGATGGGTATTTCCTATCCGGCAAAAAAAGCCAATGGCGACCCATTCCCATACCATGCTTGGTCGGGACCAGATATTGACCCTGAAGTGCAAGATGTCGCGATTACTACCATCTTGGATTATGTGCATCGTGATGTGCTAAATGCTCCAATGGATATGAGAATTGAAGGTGAATATGGCGCCGGTTGCGACCAACACTGGGATGACCATTACAATCTGGTGATGGATGTTCATGAGGATACATTTGGCCGTTCAGACCATGTCACATTCCGTGACCTGGGTGCTCAAACAATATTTCACTTGGGGGCTTATGATGAGGATTACAGTGCATACCATTCACCGCTAGATACATTTGATAATATGATTGCCGAAGTTGGCGGGCAAGAAGAATTAGAGAAAAGTATTCAATTTGTAATGTGGGCGGCGTTGATTGAGTTTATGATCGCTGACCAAACACCAGAAGTACGCAATGTCAATGTTTGATTTTGATTACAACCTTTTTTCTACTGTAAAACTAAACACAGCCCATGGACAACACAGCGGATGCAGCAGATTCTGCGATAAGGAGGTTTGCCAAATCGCCTCTTTTGGGGTTGTTCCTGTTTTTATTTGGCGTAATAGTTGCGTTATTTGAAACGATATATCTGCTAATTCTTGGTAATACGTTGGAAAACGCTGTTTGGCCACTAGCAATTAGAACTCTAGAGTGGACTATGGTGCTGCGTAATAATGTCCCCGCAGTTACCACATTTGCCGGTTTAATCCTCGCTGCTAGTATGTGGTTAATGGTTAGAAGACAACAAAATAAACCCATTAATGCCGGATTTGCTTATGCCGCAATCATTTGTTCTGGCTTCATAATCGGCTCTTATGCAGTATTCGTAATCATGGACCTAAGATACCTTCGAGGTGCTTTTCTATTACTACCAACAATCTACGGAGTGCTACTATTCTCTTCTGCAATAATCGCTAGAGGTGTCCCCAAATTACCGAAGTCTAAAAACTCAGGATTAGACAACTTCTACTCACTTTCCCACTTATTTGCCGTATTCCTTGCTGCTTGGCTAATGATGCCAGGAATTCCAGCCTTAGTCGGTATGGCACCATCTCCACCGGAAAAACCAATATTTGGCTATGGGGGAGAACCAGGACCATTTTTAGAAGTCCTAGAAATCTATCCGTATGAACTTCCAGAAAATGTTACAGCAATTCAAGGAGACACAGAAGAAGATATCGAATTTTCAATTTACCTTTCAATTCCAATACTGCCCGAAGACCCTGGAATAGAAGGAGTCCCGTTGGCAATTTTATTTCATGCCTTTAACAATCCTTCGAGAGATTCTTACACCGATTGGATTGAACGACTTGTCGGGAAAGGCATGGTCGTGGCTTACATTCAATACCCCACCGACATAAGACCGGAAGGTGGTGATGACTTTGACCCAAATAATATCGCAGGCACTTCTGATTGGCCTCACCACGTTCCACGTTTGTACTCGATAAATTCTGCATTAAACAAGCTCAATACCATAATTGGTGATGATACTCGTGGTCAGGAAATTGATGATGTTTTAGGCAACTTATCCATAATGCCTGAACATCTGTACATCGGAGGACACAGCTTAGGCGGAGCATACTCAATTAGTGCCTTACAAATGGTGCAAGAATTTAGTTGGGGCAGTGAAACATTGGTGGTGGACACCGAAATGTCTGCTTCAAGACCAAGCCAGAACCTTTGGCAACCAAATTTTACTGAACTACCAGAGCACACAATAATTCACTTAGTTGTAGCCGAAGATGACATGACTGTTGGACAATGTGAAAGCGCATACCATCAACAATTATTTGACTTAACCAACCAAAATAATTCACTGGTCATTTACGTTCCAAGTGACAAATACGGCTTTCCTAGAATGATTGCAACACATTACATTCCGGCTAACGAGGTTCATGACTCTCTGGCAGACTGGTCGTTTTATCGGCGGGTTGATGCCCAAGCAGATTGGGTTGTAGCTCGTAGCCGGGCTGATTTCAATACCGAAGACTTTGCTTATCAGCACTTGATTCAAGGTCCGCTACTAGAGTTCATGGGTGAATGGTCTGATGGTACTCCCGTATTACCATTGGAGTCATACCCTAATGCTTTAGCGGAAAGTCGTTTTAGTCATTGTTAAGGGGGAGTAGCAGTGGCGGATGAGAAAGAAAAGAAATCGCTGATTAAGTTGATTTCTGGCTCAGCCATTATTGCTTCTATGTGCTGCCTGCCAAGTGTCGTATTGGTATTATTTGGCCTAGCAAGTGTTAGTTCCGCAGCCGCGTTATCAGATACTCTGTATTGGGGTGGTGACGGTTATGGATGGTTTAGGCCATTGATGCTGTTGTTGGCGTTATCATTTGTAATCATCGGACTAGTCATCCATTTTCGAGGCAAAGGCATCTGTACCTTAGATCAAGCAAAAAGGGAGCGAAGAAAAATTGTCAACACATCCCTGCTAGTATTGATTGTCAGTTATCTGACATATCTATTGTTTAACTATGTTATCTTAACCGAAATTGGCATACTGCTCGACCTTCCATGGGAAGAAAGCCGGGAAAGTTACATGTTTTGGAAATAATCAGGCATTCGACCTAGTAGTTTTACAGCCTATCGACCAATCGTCTGTGTCGGACATTGCACGCTGAGTTTGCTCAAGTAACTTATCTTCTGGAATTGAGTCATAACCATCTCCAAGACAATAACTTATACTGATAAAAAAGTCATTAAACAACAAATTTTCCAATTGAAAAATCGAATTTCCAATTGCAAATTTACTTTTCATTTCTCCAACTGGAATTCGAATATTGCGCGGATTTAAATTCATCCCAAGCCTTGCCGATTTTTGGATTGATTCTTTGCTAGTCCACAATCTTACTGCTTGATTTGGATTGTTGTTAAGATAGGCTAATTCCTCCCCTTTGGCCATCATATCAAATACACCCTTGGAGATAACAAGATCTTCTAGCTCTGCATCAATGCCAATAGTCCAGCCAGACTCTACTAGAGCCACAAAGGCATAGCCCGATGAATGGCCAATTGAGATTGAAGGAAGGGGAGTTCTTTTCCAAGTGCCAGGTAGATAAGCAATACTGGGCGCCCTAAACTCATTTCTTCTAACCTCGATATAGGAACAATCGATGCCCCAATTAGTAAGGGCAAGTTGCAATAAATATCTTCCAGCAAGGTGTTCCATATATCGCTTCTCAGTGACAAATTTAGCAACTTCATCATGATTAGCAAGCACCACTTCTGATAACTCTAAATGGCCAATAGGCATCATCATGCAGACTAATTTTGGTGAATCCCCGCCAACTGAAATTGGAATTATCGAGTAAGTTATTGCCATTAACGTCACCATTAACGTTCAAGAATGAATCTCTGCCCTTCAGGAACTGGCGCCATACTCTTTAGTCGCAGTCCTTTCAATGCAAGGACAGGAGCATCATCATCGCCGATTATGACTACATTGTGAACAGTAATTCCCGCTTCTTCCACCCCTACTCTAAGGCTACGCATACGTAACACCTCATTGCGCTCTGGAACTCGAAGAGTGGTAGACCACTCGATTCCTACTGGTAGAGAGGAGAAGCCTTCAGACTCCATAGCAACAAAACCTGCGTTTTGGAATCCTGCTTCTATTAGCATTGGTAATGCTTCAAGCAGAACTCTACCACCTTCTGCCTCAGCCAGAAATTGTTCGGTGATTGGGAGTTGATTTCTCATTAACGCGATGCCATCAGCACCAGGTACAGATTGGTCGCCAACACCGCGTATTATTCCACCATGAGATTGGAACCGAGGCCCGTGGAAATAGCGCTGGTAAATG
>JAKMFF010000209.1 GCA_022425585.1 Candidatus Poseidoniaceae archaeon | reverse complement strand
ACATAGCGTTCACGATTACCTGATTGGCATAGGTTTCTTCTTCTCCGCAGTTGGAGTTTTATGGGGCTCAAGATGGTTAATTGGTGAGGCCGCATCAAATTACTCTTGGTTCTTGAATGAAGGCATTCCATATTCAGACACCGATTGGTCACCATCGGCTGAAGCAATATATGTTCAATTAGCCGCCTGTTTTATTCTGATTTTTGGACAGGTCATGTATCTGAACAGATTGAAGGGCAAGGTGATTTTTGGGTGGTCTGTAGCAACATTCACTCCCCTTGTATTAGCCATTATTGGATTTGGCCCTTGGATGAGATGGTCTAATGACATTGTATCTTGGGAGTTAGGAATTTCGATAATCTCTTTGACAGCAGTATCCATGTGGTTATCTCTACGCTCGAATAGCGGAATAATATTCGCCATTGCAGCATTGGCAAGCGGAATTATTCCGATATTATATGAGATGCAAAATAATCCTGCAGATGACACTGGGGCGGGTGGAGCGCTTTCTTTGATTATCTTCATAATTATTGTTCAGGGGTGGCTAGCAGCAGACCACCGCCTTCGACAAGACCTGATGCAATGGGTATCAATTTTCCTTGTTGGCGAAGTAATTCTCGCCATGGTTTTTGCTAGGGCGGAAGAATTGAATTTAATTCTTGGACCATTTAGAGCAGACGAATATGGTGACTTATCCAGTATAATCACCCTTCAAGTGGTTCTTTGGCTGGTAGTGTTACTTGCTTATTTCCCTGCCACACTAAAACGGCGAATCCCCTACATGCCAATAGGCTTAGCAGCGTCATTATTCCTAATTGTTCCACAAGCAAGCATCATACCTTGGGTAATAACCATCATTATGTTGCCCTACCTGCTAATTATTTCCAAGATTACTCGAAGGTGGGTCGCTAATAGTACCATTACTGCAGCAGGAGCATCGTTCTTCTTACAAAGTCATCTTAACTCAAATGGATTTTATTATGAGTATTTTGATTCTGTGCTAATTATTGCTTTACTAGTAACTAGTGAAGTGGCCCGCTCTAAAGATAAAATCGATAACTTTGCCCACTTTACATTACTTGGAACATTAGTCGTTTCGTCTCCAGTATTACTTGGAAGTAATGTTTTAGTCCCTTGGACTATCGTAATTTATACCATAATCACCTCTTATCTAATGTTGAATGAAGCTCGAGAAAATAAGGATGAAAGATCTGCAATGGGAGCTAGTTCAGCACTATTTACCTCGATGGTTTTATCGGTGCTCTTGTCCTTTTTAGGTCGACTTGAGGTACCGCTTCCTGATGCTATTTCTGAGGCTTTGTCGGGATTCAATATTACCTTAGCGATTGTCGGATTAATGGTTTACTTGAGTATGATGAAGTTCAAAGAAACAGAATTGGATGTTGGGTACTTGATTAACATGGTTAATTCCAACAGGAGAAAATTGGTTCCTATTTACGATCCGGTAACGGGTAATTGGGTAATACACAAAGAGACAATCGAGCCAACTAAGGAAACCAAGGGCTGGGGTACACTGAGTAGGATGAGCCTATTAGGGCCACTACTTCTGTTCAGTATATCGGTTTCATCAATCGATGCTAAAAGCATCGCTTTGGATATTCAGTGGATAGTTTTGATGTTGATTCCAATTGGGATAATTATCAAGGAAGTACTAGATGAAAAAGAAGCATCTTCACTTGGAAGAATGGTAGCGATTTGGCTGATGGTTATCGTTGCTTCACCTGTTGCCTTCAAATTAAACTATGCTGCTGCTGAGGTTGACCAATTAATTATCAACGGAGTCATACTTGATTTGATGTTACTAGCAGGCCCGTTGATTGTTTCTGCATCACTTAGCAAGAAAGGCATCAACTCTGCAAGTCTTGATGAAAGTGCAGATAGAATCACATTGTTCGGTTTACTTGCGTTGGGTTTGATAGATTCCAGTGGCGGGATTTTATTCATTACAATGTATATTTTGGTATTCTCTAGGGCTCTTAAACATCGGCAGAATTTACTATTATCTTTAGCACCGATTGCCATTATATTGTTCCAAGATAGATTTGCTTGGGATAGTTCGATGATTTACTCATTGCTTCAATTAATCGATTTCACAACTTATGACCCAAGTCAAGTTACGGTTCTTGGAATAACTAGACTGTCGTGCTTGATAATGGCATCAACGGCTTTAATCATCCTTGCTAA
>JAKMFF010000205.1 GCA_022425585.1 Candidatus Poseidoniaceae archaeon | reverse complement strand
CCTGCACAATGTAATCCATGCTCGGAAAGGTCACCTTTCGGCTCACCCAGTGTCTCGGCCATACCAAATCGTGTCAAAGGTCGTCTTTGTCCTTTTCGCATGCTAGTACCAAAAAAAATTGTGATTTGGGCCTCACACAACTGCCGCCAAATTAGTGAATAATCATCGCAAATAGGGGCGAGTATTGAATAGCAGTAGTCAAAGCCTTTGTTACATGTCTGATGATCTTGATGCTGAAGACATCAAAGATAAGCCCAGTAACAAACGGGACGAAGTTATCAGAAAACAATCCTTTTCTCGAGCAAGGGGCCTAGATATCTCCTCATTTATGATCGAACAAGAAGAGGAAAAAACCTCCGTTTGGGAAACTGTCGAAGAAGAAAAAGAAACTGATATTGCCATGGGAGAAATGGCAGAGATTTTTTCTAAGGGCGGGGAAGATTTCAATCGGCCTGGGGCGATACAAACAGATGGTACAGTCAACAGTGCCCCAGAAATTGATAGTGTTACAGATTTGGCAGTCCATGGAGAGAAGCGGCTAGGTTTCGGTCTCTTGATTGCCATGATCTTTTCATGGTCGTTAATCGGGACCATTGTTGGTACAGTGCTAAATCCCGTACTTGGAGCCATTGGGCTGACAACCATGGCCATAATTGGTCTATATCTTGGCGAAAAATGGATTCCAAACCCAAACATGAGGATTCTTGGGGTGACATGGGTCATTATCTCAATGAAGCTCATTTACGGATTAGTTTTAGATTTGTGGCATTGGGGATGGTTGGATGAACTCGGCTTTGCCTCTGAAGATAATATTCTTGGTGGATTATTACTACTTGGAGTGGCTCTCAACATCGGCATTGCTCAACGGCATGATGAGGATGCAATTGCTGCACAAGCAACGTTGATTCTATTGGTTGTCGGCAGTGCTGCTGGGTCTTTGTATGGCGAATTTGGCGTCGCAATAATGATTGGTTTGGGCACTATAATGCTGCATGGACTGGCCATTGTAAGAAACTCTGGCAACCTTGCTAGCATGGGTGTTGCTGTATCTTATCTGTGGGTAGGTATACACGCAATATCGGATAACTGGGTTATCTTTGGATTGGAGATCTTGCCGTTTGAGGATGAATTATTGCTCTTCTTATTGATGGTCTGTGTAACTGCAACCAATTCAACTATTGCTGCTAAGTTTGTCGACAAGGATAATTGGTTTTCAGATGCCTTCAAATCCTTGGGGCTTGGCAAACCCGGATTATGGTCAGTATCTGTTGGTCTTGGAATGATTGGTGCCCTATTAGCGGTTGCAGCAAACCGCTTAGAAACTGGTTATGCTTTGGCCCAGTTGGTATTACTACTCACTGCCTTTAGTGCCTCATACCTAGTTGTCAGAGGAGTTGAGTGGACTAAATTATTGCCATTAATTGTGATGCCAGCGCCGATTTTGCTGTTTATGTTGTCAATTCTCGAGAGTGGGACATTGGACTTGTCGATTCCATTTGGACTGGGCCCATACAGCATTTATGCGGCATTAACCGCTGCGCTAACAGCAAGTGCTTTGTTGAAAAATCAAACTGCAGTTTCTGACCACGTGTTATGGGCTGGTGGCCTGTTGATTGTGTTTTTACTAACATTACTTATCCCAGCCGACGATGCTGCAAGTGGGTCTAGAACTCTCCTTGTCAGCCAAGGAATTGTATGGGTTGGATTGGCACAACTATCGATGCGGAGAGATTCTCCTTCAATTGCTGGTACTGCTGTGGTCGGGCCTTGGGTTTGGCTACTGTTTTTCGCCACCGATGTTGAGAGTCGATTGATATCTGCTGATTACGTTCCAATTTCTATTGATCAATATGATTTGGCAATCTGGATGTTAGTCCTACTTTCTCAACAGATTTGGGTGAATGTAAAACATGGTGAAACCGGTTTTAACTTAGCGTCTAGGCTGAGTGGAATGTCTGAATTGGGGGCGAGAATTCGTGATTCAGAAGTTTTGCAATTATGGAATCTAAGTTTCCTATTAGCGTTATTTGTCACTTGGTCAATTACTCGCCCAAGTGCATTACCAGCCATTGGGCTATTTGGCATGCTGACTCTACTACTAATCAGCCATTCTGTTATGGTCTACTTGGATAAGCACAAAGGGCGCCCAAGGACATTGATGACTATTTGGGGGGCTTCTACCATCGCATTATCTTGGAGTTACGGCCAAGGAGCAATCTGGGCGGCAACTTTGGTTATTTCCTGTGGCATACTATTGTTGGCATCTGACAAGAAGAAGAACGCTGGCTTAAGTGATGAATTACTGAAAAAGGCCGAGGCTTTACCTGGTCAATTATTAACATTAATGATGGGTTTACTATCGGGCTTCTTCATCGTAATTGCTCTAGAACCACTTAATTTAATGGCATTAGATGGAAGTGGTTTTTTGCTAACCGAAGAGGTGAATCTATACACTATTACTACGATTACTATAGTGGCTTTAGTATTATACCTCAAGAGAGCAGCAACGCTTGAGAAACTATTGCCTCCTGCAATGGCTGCTGTTGGACTATTAGTTGTAATGGGCTATGCTGCACAGGTAAAAGAGTCGTCGATTGTCATGCTTGCTACAGTCTTAGCATTCCTCGGTTCTGGGGCTTACTTAGCCCTACAGGGGGAATTTAGAACTGAGTTACGTTCTATCGCAAAGCGCGAAGAACGCTTAAAGAAAATTCAGGAAAAGCGTGAACGTTTGGAGAAATTCATCGAGGTGCAAGCATCAGCCGAAGACGGTGCAACACCTGTAGATGAATTACCAGACAATAAGGCTAAATTGAAGATGATTGATGTTGAAATGCTTGATTTGGCAGAAAAGCAGAGAAAACGAGCGAAGAGAGCCGGCACCTCTGCCCAATATGATTTGGAGATTGGCGACATTCACCATCGCCCAGTTATTGTTATTGCCTTCCTAGTTACCACAATTCTTGCTTCAACATTCATTGCCTTTACCACTTCAATGTCCTATCTAGTTCTAGCGTTTTGTGTAGTGGTTTCAATACTGTTTATCGCTCTAGCAAGGCTACGAGCTAACGAAATTGGATTACGATTGCCGGATGTGGCTGGGATTGAACTACCCATTGCAATCTCGATGGTTGGGCTTGTATTAGTCCACTTAGCAGGACGTATCTCGGATTCAGTTGTCGGGCTTGATGATGCCAAACACCTAGCAGTAATTACCGCAGGGCTTTGCACACTAGCTGGAATTGGCTTACTTGGTAGGAATGACCTCGGATTAAGGATCCCTAATGCGGTTGAAGGCGTGGTTTACTTACTGGTTATGGATCGTATCATGGCTTTACTGATTGGTGGAGAAGTACCAATTATGTATCAGGTAAATCCATTAGATGGAGGGATGATTGACTGGACATTACCATTGTTATTTGTTGAGATTGTGCTGTTAATTTGTGTCATCGCCTACGAC
>JAKMFF010000193.1 GCA_022425585.1 Candidatus Poseidoniaceae archaeon | reverse complement strand
CACCTAAGGTCGAAAAAGTCACTAAAGCAAAGCCTGAACCGGCTGCAGAAAAGGCTGCAGAACCTGTATCAGCACCAGAACCAGTGGTTAGGGCTGCTGGAACAAAGGCACTAGCTAGCCCTGCAGTAAGGCAAAGAGCTAGACAAGCCAATATCGATTTACAAATTGTTGCGGGGTCAGGTCCTGCTGGCAGAATTAGTCACGCTGATCTGGATAGACACATCGCAGGTGGAGCAACTAGTTTCGCACCATTGGGGTCCACCACCAAAACAAAATTGACTGGTACAGAAGAAATCAAAGTGATTGGACTTAGAAGGAAAATCGCTGATAGTATGATGGCATCTTACAGCAGTATTGCCCACTTCTCATATTTTGAAGAAGTTGACGTTACCGCTCTGGAAGAATTACGACAACACCTCAATGCAACAAGACCAGATGGGGCGCCGAAATTGACTTACTTACCATTCATAATGCAAGCATTAGTCAAAGCATTGCGCGAGAGCCCAGAATGTAATGCTCTGTACGATGATGAGGCAAATCTAGTGACTAGACATCAGGCTATCCACCTAGGAATTGCAACTCAAACTGACAGAGGATTGTATGTTCCGGTGGTCAAGCATGTCGAAGCTATGGATATCTGGCAGTCTGCTGGGGAAATGATTAGAGTTACATCTGCCACTAGAGAAGGTAAAGCGAGTGCTGATGATTTGAGCGGTTCAACATTTACTATCACTAGCCTAGGAAGACTAGGTGGACTTGGTGCTACTCCAATAATCAACAAACCAGAAGTGGGAATCTTAGGCGTTCATAACGCCAAAGAAAGAGCAGTGGTAAGAAATGGACAGATTGTTGTAAGGCGAATGATGAATCTATCTTCTTCATGGGACCATAGAGTCGTGGATGGACATGATGGGGCTACTCTAGTTCAAAGAGTCAAGACCTATCTTGAAAATCCTGCGACAATTTTCATGTGAGTGATATTATGCAGACAAAAAAATGCCAAGTATTAGTTATTGGAGCAGGTCCTGGAGGTTATGTCGCGGCAATTAGAGCAGGACAACTCGGACTCTCAACTATCATTGTTGAAGGTGAAAAAGCTGGCGGAACTTGCCTCATTCGCGGTTGTATACCATCTAAAGCACTAATTCATGCTGCACATAGATTCCATGATTTAGCAAAGCATGCTAAGGATTCAGGACATATGGGGATTTCAATACCCGGTCCAGCAGAACTAAGCATGTCAGGCATGGTCGGATGGAAAGACGATATTGTTGACAAACTCAACAAAGGTGTCGAACACTTGTTGAAGTCATCTGGTGCGGAATTAATCAATGGATGGGCTGAATTTCAAGATGCCAAAACCGTCAGGATAGGAACTGGCAAAGATGCCATTATTGTCGAAGGAGAAAATGTAATCCTGGCCAATGGGTCTGTGCCGATAGAATTACCATTCATGAAATTTAATGATAATGTAATTTCATCTAGAGAAGCATTAGCATTGGAAGAATTACCAAAACACGTCGTTGTAGTTGGCGGCGGATATATTGGTCTAGAACTTGGCATAACTTACCGAATGCTTGGTTCAGAGGTGACAATTGTCGAAGCAATGGATTCCATATTACCGATTTTTGATAAGGAATTAAGAAGACCTCTCGAACTATTTGTTAAGAAAAACAAAATGAAAGTTCACACAGGTGTATTTGCTAAAGGTAGTGAAGATACTAAAGACGGTCGTACGAAACTATTCTATGTCGATAAGAATGCCAAAGAGGGGACTAAACCTGAAGAGATAATCGCTGATAAAATATTAGTCACTGTAGGTAGAAAACCAAATACTGCGGCGTTAAATCCAACCGGGGTAGCGTTAGATGAACGAGGTTTTGTCAAGGTAAACAACCGCTGTGAAACTAACATGAAAGGTGTTTATGCAATTGGTGATGTATGCGATTCAGGAGAGATGCTTGCTCACGTTGCCTCCTTCCAAGGAGAGATGGTTGCAGAAATTATTTCAGGTGCAAAAAGAGAATATGACCCTGTTGCAGTTCCGGCAATTGTATTTACCGAACCTGAAATTGTTAGTGTTGGTTTATCACCAGAGGAAGCAAAAGCAGCAGGTCATCCAGTAATTATTGGTAAGTTCCCACTAGCGGCAAACGGCCGCTCACTAACACAAGAAGCAGAAAAAACCGGTGGTTTTGTCAGAGTATGTGCTAGAGAAGATGATCACCGCATATTAGGTATTCAAGCAGTAGGCACTCACGTTAGCGAACTTGTTGGCGAGTGGACCTTGGCGTTAGAAATGGGTGCTTTGTTAGAAGATATTGCAGGCACTATTCACGCCCACCCTACAATGACGGAAATGACTCATGAAGCTGTATTGGCAACTCTTGGCCATGCAATACATATCGCTTAGCCTCACATTTTGTAGGGTATAAGTATAAATGGAAGGCTGGTTTAGAAATTCTATGTCTTACGACACAATGACCTTGCTTGATTTGAAAAAAATGTGTAAAGATAGAGGTTTGAAGGTTTCTGGAAACAAAGATGAGGTCATTATTCGTTTGATGGAAGCAGATGAAGCAACAAACCCTAACTATCAGTCCACAACATTCTCAACACCAGTCAACTACATGTCAGGACAAATGCCTGTTAGCCCTCAAGTGGTTTATGGTAGAATGACTCCTCAGGGAATCGTAATCGGAAAAAATAGCGGCACTGTGTCCGCTGTTGGAACCATAATAATTCTTTA
>JAKMFF010000222.1 GCA_022425585.1 Candidatus Poseidoniaceae archaeon | reverse complement strand
GCTGGAGGTGGGGGTGCGGTGGTAGGTTGTGTGAAGGATTCAGGGGGTATTTCGGCTGTTGTCGGTGGCCCTTGAGGCTCAGCAGATGGGTTCTCGCTGATTATTATCGGAGGGACCACCGGTTGAGCAGGAATTGCCAGGGATTCGTGTAAATTAGTTATTGATTCGGTATCAAATTCTCCTGTATCCATATATTTCGCAATCGTTGGCCCTAATAGTGCCATGCTTGCCCTAAACATCGGTCTGTTTGACCCATAACCGGTAAATGCTACTTTGTGCTTAGAACCGCTGGTCGAAAATTCAAGAGTGTGTACCTCAAGATGCATATATGTCCAACCAACTATGCCTACAGCCAGAAGGATCTGTCCAAGAAATCCGATAAATGGGATAAAGAGTGTAACAAGCCCGAATAAGAATGAGGTTATCCACATCCACTGATGCTTATGCATTAGTTCATTGTGGCTGTGTGAAAAGCCTGTTAATTCATTTTTCAATACTGCTTTTACGTTCAGTCTTCGTTGACCATCGTCATCATAAGTGACCTCTATGATTCTAATCAAGTTATCACTAACGATAAGTGAGGTGTTTTTCCTACCGTTAGGTGATTCATTCAATGGATATTCTGCAACTTCTTCCCCAGACATTGCTAGTACAGGAGCCACTCTTACGGGCAGACTCCACGAGACTGGGGCTTCTTCAGTATTGGATGATTCGACAAGATGATTTTCTTGTTCTTCATCGACTTCTAACTCTACTGTTTCCTCTTCAGTTGGCTTGATGTCGGTTTCTTCAGTTACTTTCGAAACCGGGGCGAAAGGGTCCTCGTCATCGTCAGGCCAAGCGGGTGGCTCGTCGCTCATGTTTGCCGCAGAGCGGCTTCAATTCATTATATGCTCGTTGAAATGAAGGTTCAGCGGTGTACTTCGGCAAGCCATGTTTTTACATCATTACGCTTACCAAAGCCTTTACCTTCCTTTGTACCGACAACTGTCTCAATCGCTGCTTCTGATGCAATGTCTAGGGTTTTGTCACTAATAGTGCCATTGTAGATTATTGCTATTGCCCCGTCTGCTTCATTTGCTGCTGTAGCAAGATCCTTCGGCCCAACCGGTTCGGTTACAGTTCCATCCATCATTACAAAGACTGCTTTGCGTGGCGGAACATCGTCCAAATGAGTAAAGAATTCCTGGACCTCTTTTGGTGCTGTTTCTTTCTCGAATGTATCATCCATCCCTTCTGCCCAATTTTTATCCTCAACACCTGCTTTTTGATCATCAGCATCTTGTTTCTGTTTCAATTGATGGGCAAACTTAGATGCTTCAACTTTCATTGACAAGCACTTTGTTATGGTTTTTTGTGGTAATAATTCCCATTCCTGCCCAACTGGTGCTTGAGCAACAAAGTCAACCTTCATCATTTGATTTAATTGGCTGAATAACATCTCGCCACCACGGTCTCCGTCGATTGCTAGAATTACCGTTTCCTTGCCGTTCGCAAGGTCAATTAATTCTTGTTTGATTGAACCTGCTCCGTCTGCTGATATAGCATTCTTAACGCCGCAGTTGAGTAGATTCCTTACATCATTTCTTCCCTCAACTACGATTAGTGAAGATGAAGATTCGACGTTTGGCCCACAAGTAAGTCCGTGGAATTGCTTTGCCGTTCCAACGGTTAATACTGAGCGTACTTCTTCGATAACTGTCTTTGATGCTGCTTCACCAGAATTAACTAAGTCAAGAAGTAGTTCCTTGGCTCTGTCAACAACTACGGTTCGCTTTGTAGCTCTGATATCTTGTATTTCCATTACTGTTATCTTCGCAGTACAGGGCCCTATTCTGTCAATTGTTTCCAAAGACGATGCGATAATTGCAGTTTCGACGTTATCGAGACTGCTCGGAATTAGAATCAATCCGTGAACTTTGCCACCTCTGCTTTCCATTTCCACATCTACATGACCAATTCTTGCAGTCCTCTGAAGTTTCCTTAACTCGAGTTCGTCTCCAAGTAGGCCCTCTGTCTGGCCCATGATTGCACCGATGATGTCTTTTCTTTGCACGGTTCCGTTGACTTTGATGTCAGCACGAACCATGTATTTCATTGCTTTATTTCCTTTCGAGTTGTTGCCTCCTCGATTATTATGTTTCCTTGCCATATGAATTCCTCATAGTCCACAGAC
Organism: Candidatus Poseidoniaceae archaeon; assembly: GCA_022425585.1. The sequence continues at coordinate 89 of JAKMFF010000222.1, read as the reverse complement.
CGGTCAAAAGAGATGAGGGAAAGCCCTCAAAACCAAAACAGTGACCCGAAAGTCGCTGCATGAATGGAGTGTGAACATACAGTCGTAGC
>JAKMFF010000149.1 GCA_022425585.1 Candidatus Poseidoniaceae archaeon | reverse complement strand
AATTTGTCGTGAATCTATCTTTTGTAATCTCACGCAACCATAAAGAAGGGAAGGTCGTGGGCAAGTTTGTTCCTGAGGCATTGTTATGAGTGAGAAAGCAGTAAATTGTACATCATCCGGAGTTCCGCTAGTTGAGGAAGGGTCAACCTCCTTCCCTTGCCCTGGGTGTAATGAAGAATCAATCGGAAGAAGTCCTAGATGTAGAAACCAAGGAGTTCTATACAACTGTACACAATGTGGCTATCAAGGGCCCTGAGGTGATATTATGGGACTTGTAGTAATGACTTACAAACTAAATCCAGATTCAGATGTAGAGGATGTCAATCCTGAAGCAATTGCAGATTACGTCAAAGGCCTTGCTAACGATGTATATGATGTTCAACAAGTTGAAGTAAAACCTCTTGCATTTGGATTAAAATTCGTTCAGGTTCATGTCGTTATGAATGATGGACCGGGACTTACTGATGAATTCGAAGCATTGATGTCTGCCAAAGCAGGCGTCGGTGAAATTGAAGTTCTTTCAATGGGCCTTATTTGATCACAACTGATTCAAAGGACATTGCATAAACTCTCTAAGGAGAGTTGTAGCATAACTCCCTGAAGATAATGTGAATCTAAATCTTAAACATGCTCCTTCAGGGTGCCAACGACTGTTTTCTTTAGGTCCTTGTTGCCATTTCTCTCCTAATGACTCATCAAGAGCAATAGGTACAACATCGACAAATAACTCTTGATAACTTGTCACTAAAGCCCTACGCGTTCCCTTTGATGATAAGCGGGGTATTTCTTCAACTTGCCAATCGATTTGGTCTAGTCCATAATCAGTAATTGCGCCTAGTTCAATCTCCCCAGTTTTCCCCGACGAGGTATACATTTCACTTCCTGGTAAAGGGCCAGTTGTTACTAACCTGCCCAGTTGACAATTTCTAGTAATTCTAGGTAAGGTACGTTCATCAACGGTAACACAACTTGCTACATCCAGTTGACCCTTTTCATCAACTCTACCCACTAAATCACCAGAAACTGGTACTGAAATTGGCAGTCCAGAGGTAATCCTTTGGTGAAGTGATTTATTGAAAATTATGGATTGAGCCGCATGAATGGTCATCAATTGTAGGTTGTTAGGTAATTTTCTAAAAGCCCCAAGATAATCATTAGGTTTGTCGATTAGGTGCTCAAGCATTCTTCTTTCAAAACCAAGCCATTTTGGGGCCAAATCTAAGGCCTCTTTTACTGGTCCATGCTCTCTTATGTAGGCTCTAAAATCAGCAACGTCAGCATTCTCTTCATATCCTTTCATAGACAAATAAGTTATAGTTGCCATCTTAAAATCACCATTCAGCACATGCTTCCCAACTTCAGCGGTAACCGGCCTACCTGAACCAAACCGTTGTGGTCCAACCCAATTGGGGAATAATCCCTCACCAACAGAAGCAACTAATCTGCTCCTTATGTTATCAACTTCTTCTAATGCTTCTTGCTCACTCATCGGTGTGCCATCTTGGTGGCTACATCCTCTAACAACAATAGTAAATCGGTTTCCACGGTGATTGCCAAAACCTATCTTTTGGTGAGTTCTACCTAATATCTCGATTTCTACATCAGGTATTTCGACTTGGGCGACTTTTTGTTGGGTGGCGTCAATGACGAAAGTTTGTTGAGTTATAGCACGCTTGTCCTTTGTTCCGGCAAAAAATATCCGATTTCTTGAGATACCCAACCGCTTAGATAAATTGTTGCAAAATTTATTGGTTTCCCAATTAGTCAAAGTAACTCTGGCCACGGTGAACCGACCACGTGAATCTAAGGCTAGAGGTGTTGCAACTTCATCAACCCTAAAATCTGACACTCGGGCCTTTAACACTCCACCTATTCCGGTAGATTTGGTTGCATAACCTTCGAGTCCTATGGCTTTAGCCACAGGATCTAAACTAGTCATTTATATCGCCTTCAAAGCTTTGCATCGGCAAATTCTTTAGCGATAGAACTGACTAAATCGTTCAAAACTTTATCTGCAGCCTTCTTAGATGCAGTGCGAATATAGAATTCAGGGTCATCCAATTCAGGATGTCCTGGGAAGTAATTTGCATACTCGATGTCTTTGTGTTTGTTTAATCGCTCTCTAAGCATTTGCAAACTGGTGTGGCTTTCACCGACTACTCTCAGTCTCAGCTCATTTTTTTCCTTGATAAGTACCTTAACTGGCATGACGAACACCCATCCGAAAAGCCATCTTGTTTTGAACCTTGTCCCATAAGAATCCTTGATTTTAAGCCTTTTAATAATCTAATAACCGCCTTGCTTTTTTACCTAATCTCTGTGGACACCGTATGGACACCATGAAACTCGAGGAGTCCATGGCTGGTTTTTCTGGTAAATTTAGGAAACTTTCTGTCCCCATAATTATCGTTACTTTGCTTATCACAGTTGTGCTGTTAGGTAACTTAGCAACTTCGCCGCCGAGTTTCAATACCGATTTGGATGCCTTTACCCCAGATTCCAGTGCGAAGACTGCTCATGAAAGAATTCACGAGAACTTTCCAAATGAGACCCGGCCGATGTTTATCGATGTTTCATCCGATGATGGACAGAATATTTTGTCTTTGGATAATATAAAGTCCATGTATGTTCATCTAAGAGCCATCGAAAATTTGTCAACTGAATCAGACAAAGGTGTTGTGGTCTGGACCACTACTCCTAGTATTCTTCAAACAGCCCTAGATGAGGAAGCGAATGGTGTGTTACTGGATAATGTTAGTACTTGGAATCAATTGATTGACTTGATTGCAGCAGACGATGTTGAATGTAGGCTTACCAGCGATGACCAATTTCTCTCTGCCGCAACATATGCTTCGTCTGCATTACTCAACAAAGACCTCGATATCAATCCAACATGTGACTATCTATCCACAGGTGAAGGTGATGGAACTCCTCTAGCGTCTTCGACACTGTGGGTTTTGGAAATCGACCCCGAATTGAGTGAGATGGAGCGGAAGGAAATACAAGTAGAAATTCGCAAATTGTTAGATGAAATATCAGCAGAATCATCCCTTGAGTATGGCGTTGTATCACTAGACTTGTTATCGCATGATATCGATAGTAGAACACTGGATAACGTGGCTCTGCTAGTTGGGCTTGCTATGTTAGTAGTAGTGGTCTTACTAATCTTTACCTTTAGATCTGCAAGAGATGTAACCTTCCCGCTTGTTGGATTGTCTTGTGCACTCATTTGGACCTACGGGTTACTAAATCTATTTGCAGTAGAATTTTCGGCTTTAGAGGTGGCGGTTGCACCTTTGGTTCTTGGTCTTGGAATTGATTACGCCATACATCTTCAGAGAGCCAATAGTGCTCTAAGAGAGCAATACCCGGACCCAGCGGAATCTTGGCTTCGAGCTTGTGCTAAATTATCAGTGCCGCTTTCTCTAGCGGTAATAACCACTGTAGCAGCATTTTTGGCTAATATAATCTCTCCTCTACCGCCGCTGACAACGTTTGGTATTGCTTTAGCAATGGGTGTTGTGTGCGCATTTATCACTTCAACGGTTGTGGTTGGGGCACTGCATGTATTCTTCAACAGTAAACCTAGGTCAAGCGAATCCCGAGCCTTCACCATGCCCATTCTAACCAATAATTTAGTGAAAGTCCAACAGAAACAGCAAGTTGGTATTTTTCTAGTAGTAGTATTTCTTTCTGGTGCTTCTATATTTGGCGCAGCATCACTTGAGACCAATTTTGATCTTGGAGATTTCGTTGATCCAGATATGGAAATAATGGATGTAAGAGATGACCTGTCTGATAATTATGATAGTGCTGGTTGGAAGTTAATCTATGTTCTATTCGAACCCTCTGATGGCAATGATAAAATCACCGCCGATGCTGATTTGCTAACTGAATTAAGAGGTTTACATGGGGATTTAGAATCAAATCATGATGTTGTAGGAACGGATGGAACCTTTCCATCTCCATCATACGAGGGTCCATATGTAATATTACGGGATGCTGTTCTAAGAGATTCATCATTTGGTGATGAACATAACTTAGAGGTATTCCAAGATGGTGGTGTTTACGTCAAGGATTATGATTTCCCTTGCAATCTAGCAGCTGCCTTTGAATCATTATCATCAAATGAAACAATTGCCGATGCACTAAGCGGTGAAACATGGTCTGACAGAATAAGTAACAGTGTTTATTTGGAAGATGGTGAAATAGTTTATCTCAGAAATGAAATAAGAGTCGAGGCAACTACTTCAGCAGAATCAGAAAAAGTAGTCAAAGAATTTGAAAATATGCTCGGTGATGTAGATAAATCAGGGACTTTAAGATTTAATCTTGCGAACAATGCCAATTTGTATGTAACTGGTGATTTAGCTATGCTTCAGTCGGTCCTAGAAGGGCTATCATCATCACAAATAGAATCAACATTAATTTCACTCGCAGTATCATTTTTGGTGTTATTCTTGTTAACTAGAAGGATTATGCCTGCTATAGTTATTCTATTCCCTGTCGGTATCGCATCCCTTTGGGTTGTTGGTTCTATGGCAGTAATCGGTCTTAAATGGAATGTATTGACCGTAATGGTAACGGCACTTACTTTGGGTATTGGCATAGACTACTCAATCCACATGTGGCGACGATTCGAAGTCGAATTAAAGCGTCGTAACAATCATTGGGACGCACTTAGAGCCTCATTATCAACAACTGGAGTGGCTTTGATAATGAGTGCAATCACGACTTCTCTTGGATTTATGGTGTTGTTATTGTCACCAATGCCGATTATCCAAGATTTCGGATTAATTACCGCAATTACTGTTGTGTTTTCTTTAGTACTTGCTCTAGTGTTATTACCGGTACTTATGGAACTATCAGCACGAAGTAAGGAAGAAGAAGTTATTGAGAAAGAGTTCGAACCGCAACTAGATGACTTAGCTTGATAAAGCCGTAATAATTTGCTCCATCACTAGATTCTGTTCCCTCGCTATTAATGCCAGGGATAGCCATATTGTAGCATATCCTAGAGCCTTTTGTTTACGCTCTGCTCTTCTTTCAATTTCCTCCACAGGAATTTTAGTTTGACGGGCTATATATTTCATCAACCTGCTTGATAGTTTACTTCGAGGGTCTGTTGAGCTACTTGGCAAAGGTACTTTTGCGTCAACAGTCTTTTCTGGCTTTGCTTTAGCCGGTTGAGATTTTGAGTTGTCAACTTCTTCGGTGGTACTTGTGCCAAAATCAATAGGCGACATCAGCCTAGAGGGCCTGGGAAACCAACCTATTGGGGTTGAGACATCTTTTATGTCAAAATTGGGGCTCAGTTCATCCCGATCGCCTATTAGCCATCCAGTTTCCATTAACTTACTGACTACTTGTTCAGATTGGTCCGGGCTTAGCCATTCCATATCAAATGATAAAACACGTTCTAAGTCTATGTCGGACATTTTTTTGATGCCTCGAAAGCATAGTGCTATGACTCGACGAATATCTTCATAATCTTCATCGGTCACATACTCCACAGTAGTCAAAACCTTTTCAATCTAATTGTTGAAATTTTTCTTAATTAATCAACAGGTTCATGTCATCAGTCCTCTTGCACAGGTCGCGGGGGAGTTGTTGTGAGTAAAGAGTACATTGCCAGAGACCCTCGTACTGGTAAACCTCTCAATGTTACTAGGTCTAAATCCAAGAAGCAATATATCGAAACAGAACAGGGTCCTTGGATGGCAATTCCTGACCAAGATATCATTCCTTTGGCCATGGGGGCGATAGATGAATGTAAGATTCCTTGGCGCTCCAAGGATTATCATCTTACACGAAAAGATGGCATTATGGCTCTAACTAGAATTAAGGGTGTAAGGGCTAATGAAGCACACAAGGCATTATTGCTCGGGCTTGAGGATGATGAACCTGAAATACGTGTCTCTTCACTCAAAGCCCTACCAGAGGTTGCGACTCAAAAATCAGATGAATTGTTTGATTGGTTGTCAGTTTTGCTTGATGATGGTGATCTCTCGGTTAGAAAAGCCGCTAGTGATGCCCTTTCATTCTCAGCTCCGGTGTTTCCTTCAGGTGTTGACATAATAATTCACAATGAGTTGAGATCAAGCGATAAAAACCGAAGTAAAGCAGCATTCAAGGGCCTAGATTTACTATGCGAAGCTTGGCCTGAGGTCGCTTGTGATC
>JAKMFF010000145.1 GCA_022425585.1 Candidatus Poseidoniaceae archaeon | reverse complement strand
GAAGTTTTCAAGTAGTTGTTGCATTCACTGTGAATCACTGGGATAGTGTAAATAAAATGGTAGACATTGAATACCTAGATAACCCTCAAGATACTGAGAGTTTACTAGAAATGTTATGTCCACCGGTTAGGAACTGGTTCAAGGATAAATTTCCGGATTTCACACGACCACAAAAATTAGCAATCCCAGCAATAATGGACAGAAAACATCTATTACTTTGCTCACCAACTGGGTCTGGTAAAACTCTGACAGCCTTTTTGACAATTATCGATAAGTTAGTAAGACTAGCACTCGATGGTAAATTAGAGAAAAAGGTTCACTGCGCTTATATCTCTCCAATAAAAGCCTTAGCAAATGACATTCAGAGAAACCTAATTGGACCTCTTACAGAGATTTCTGAGCGCTACTTACCAGATCGTGCTCAAGAAATAAAAGTCGGATTAAGGACAGGAGATACTCCTCAATCTGAAAGGCAAAGAATGCTTAAACATCCTCCCCATATTTTGATAACTACCCCTGAAAGCTTAGCAATAGCAATCACTTCTCCCCGTTTCCAGCCGATTGTTAGTGAATTAGAATACATGATTATTGATGAACTCCACTCTTTAGTGCCCACTAAAAGAGGTGTGCATCTTGGTCTTACATTGTCATATTTGGATACACTACTAAAAACTCCAGTTCAAAGAATTGGTATATCAGCGACTATGGAACCACTGGAAAAAGTTGCTGAATATCTAGTCTCTAGTGATGATAAAGAGTCACGAAGTGGCGAGAGTAAAGTAAGCATAGCAAAAGTATCAGGTTCAAGAGAACTAGATTTAGACATAATAATTCCAGATAACAGATTCAGTGATTTGTCGGTGATGAAGGTTTTAGAGAAAAACATTGACGTAATTGCTGATCTTATATCTGCCCACACCACAACATTAGTATTTGCCAACACTAGAAAAATGACTGAAACATTAGTCCAACGATTAAGACCCCATCTAGGTGAGTTAATCGCTGGTCACCACGGTTCGATGGATAAGAAAATACGACTTGATGTTGAAAAGAAACTCAAACATGGTCATTTAAGAGCCGTTGTTACTTCTTCCTCACTAGAAATGGGAATTGACATTGGGTCTGTCGATTTGGTAATTCAAGTTGGCAGTCCAGGAGACATAGCCACTGCTCTACAAAGAATTGGTCGGGCTGGTCACCATGTTGGCGGTATCCCAAGGGCTAGATTTCTTCCAACAAGCGTTGACGATTTGATAGAACTTGCGGCGTTACAATCAGCCATCCAGAAGGGTGAAATGGACATATTACATTTCCCAGAAAATAGCCTGGATGTAGTCGCGCAGTTTATGATAGGCCTAGTTATTATCAATCAATTGGATATTGATGAAGCGTATGAAGTAATAGTCAATGCTTGGTCATATAGAAATTTTGAATATGATGATTTTATTGAAGTTTTAGACATGCTTGAAGAAGAACGAAGAGTATGGGTTGATTGGGAAGAGAACATATACGGTAAGCGTGGCTATTCAAGAATGATTTATTACACGAATATTGGAACAATTGCGCCAGACAATTCATACTTAGTATTCAACGCAGAGGGTTCAGTACTTGGCCAATTGAGTGGCTCATTCGTTTCTAATCTGCGTGGTGGCGATGTCATCCTACTCGGTGGTTCAACTTACAGAGTAACCAATATTCAAGGCACTAGAGTCAACGTGACAGCAGTTACTGGTTATCGACCAACTGTTCCATCATGGTCTGGAGAAGCTAGGTCTCGTTCAAGAGAATTATCTAGTGCTTTACTAGACCTTATCGGACACTGTATAGTCGCACTAAGAAAAGAAATTGATCCAAGAATGATATTATGCGATGCTTATGGACTATCAAATATTGTGGCAAATGCAATTGCTCGACATCTAGAGGAGCACTCTATAGATTCTTTCCAAGTACCAGATCCTAATCGAATATTAGTTGAACAAATAATCAGTAGTGGACACCCAACTTACATGATTACCACATGTCGAGGCAGAGGATTCAATACAGCTC
>JAKMFF010000140.1 GCA_022425585.1 Candidatus Poseidoniaceae archaeon | reverse complement strand
CCTATGGGTTGAAGTAGGACGATTCTTTGAAATGACCATGGCCGATTCCCCGGTATCTACGCATGACCCTAAAGACCCTGCAACTCCAGATTTAGCCACGCCGCAACAACAGAAGCAAATGGAAAGTGCTTATGCGAACATGAAGCGAAAAATGTCTATGCAAGAAATAGGTAGAAAAATCAAACACAAAGTAATGGTTTTATCAGGCAAAGGTGGCGTTGGTAAATCAACCGTTTCAACTGGTCTGGCGCTTGCACTAGCTCAAGAAGGTCACTCTGTGGGCATATTGGATATTGACATCACAGGCCCGAATGTGCCAAAGATGATGGGTCTTGAGCGTAAGAGATTACATGTTGAACAAGGCAGAATCCACCCAGCTCAAGGTCACCTTGGCGTCAAGGTAATCTCTATGGCTTTTCTACTAGAAAATGAAGACACCCCTGTTGTTTGGCGAGGGCCAATAAAATTGGGTGCTATTCAACAATTTATCGGCGATGTTGAGTGGGGTGAACTAGACTATCTAGTCATCGATTTCCCGCCTGGCACCTCCGACGAACCACTTACTGTGGCCCAATCCCTTCCTGATATTGACGGCATGGTTATTGTCACAACACCTCAAGATGTGGCACTACTCGACAGTCGGAAATCAATTACCTTCTCTGAATCATTAAAAGTCCCAGTTTTGGGCGTTGTTGAAAACATGAGTGGCTATACAATATCTGGTAAAGCACAACCTAGCACGGAAATTGAAATCGCTGGCCCCGGCGGTAAAAAGCACAAAACTACTGCAGACTCGGATGGTAATTTCAATGTTACATTGGATATATTCAAACAAGGTGGCGGTAAATCAACAGCCGAAGAATTTGGTGTACCATTCTTGGGTGCATTACCTTTTGATCCCGGTTTTGTAAGAGGCGGAGATGATGGAGTTCATCGCATTGTTAGTGAACCCGAAGGGGCTTCAGCCATTGCATTTGCCAAGGTAGTTGAAGCAATAAAATCTCAAATCGGGGCATCAGAAAGTCAGGGACTGGAAATTATCTAAGGTGGGATAATGGCAGACATTCCAGAATTAACACGTCTAGAAAGACGTGATACTGATATGCAGTTGACTTATTCTGATGGCGGTGAATTTACGGTGACTTATGATGATTTGAAGCACGCTTGTCCTTGCGCAAAATGTGCACCGCTGCGCAATGATGACGGCAATAGTAAAACCCTAAGGAGACAAATAGAAGCAATGGCGCCTGAGAAACCTCAAGTGCGTACTGTTGGGAAATATGCTCTGGCTTTTGATTGGAAAAACGGATGCTCAAGTGGTATTTATCGTTTTGAGCGGATATGGGCTTTGGCTAATAATCAAGATCCAGATAACGGTAAGCCATATGTGCACGGGGCATGGTAAAGCCACTAAATGACTTAACTGGCCATAAAACGGCGAGGGTTTGATGTATAGTTGGGCGACCGGTAAATTGGAAGGAACCTATTATGCAGGGAGTTTACCTCACTTGGATGATTAGTGCATTAGCTCTAGGTGTGCTATTACTACCAGTGTTCAAACCCAAATGGATGGAATTAAAACTATCCACATTCGTTGACTTTTTCCGTAGATATTGGATTCATATTTTGATACTGTTTATGATCTATAACGCTAAGGACGGCCTAGATCAAGTTGATAGGCTTTTAATGGCCTCAACAGGACTAGATATGACGCCTTGGATATATGCCATAGAAGGTAATCTAGTTTTACATGTGCAACAATATTTTGAAGCCGAATGGCTAACAATAACTCTGACGCATTTTTACGTTGCAGGATTTATGTTTATTTGTTACGTTTCAGTATTCTACTTCGCTTACTTTGATGACCGTTGGATGGCTGATAGAATTACTCTAACTATTGCCTGGGTCTACATCTTAGCGATTCCATTTTACTTGTTCTTTAATGTCCGAGTAACCGGTTCTTACATACCCGAAATGAAGACGTTAGCGTATTCATTGAATCCTGAGATAGCGGATTGGTTTAGGAGAATAGACCCATTTACTAACTGCATGCCGTCGTTACACATCGGTATTCCATACGCAGTATGGCTATGCATGAAGCGTTTTGACCATGATAATCGATGGGAATTATATCGCAAGATTGTATTTGCTTATGTTCTGTTGACTGCCTTTACCATCATTTATTTGGGAATACACTGGATTTTGGATATTGCAGGCGGGATGGTTATAGCCTCAATTGCGGTTAATCTGGCGGATAAAACCGCAAAGCCGGTATGGAGCATATTGGATGAGAGAACAATCAATTCTCGCCTTGTCACAGTTCTTACCAATCCTAAAAAAGCGTACAACATAGTTTCTCAAAAGGTTGCCAAGTCCGCTAAACTATTCTTGAAGCCCACTTCCAGAGAAACCGGTATCATGGCAGTAGTTTTGATAGTTATTGTGGCTTCAGTTATTACTTGGGACTTAACGCACCAGTCACTTTCAGCCAAGGGTGTTGAGGCTCCTGAAGGGGCTAGTGGAGCAGATGGATGGCTAGCGACATTGGACAACACTTCTGAATTTGGCGCTGTTCTGAAATTATATGACTTATCAGAACTAGATGAAGATGGCATTGAAGTAATTCAACCAGATTTATCTGTTGAATCAATATATCATATATCTGGTGATAAATTAGTGATGGCTAATGATACTGAATTGTATGTAATTGATGTAAGTCTGCCACAGGAGATATACTATCAAAAGTCAATTAATGGTATTGAACAGATAGAGATGTGTGATTTAGGAGAATATTATGTGTTACTCACCTTAGAAGGTGGTGCATTGTCTGCAGAAAACCTCGATGGTGAACTAATTGACCTTTCAATAGATGTCGAAAATATCTCTTATGTCAATTGTCAAGGTAATGATTTTGCCTACCTCTCCCAAAACCACCCGGACAAAGTATTCATGAGTAATCTTGAATTATCCGGCGCCTTATCTTACCAGATCAATGCTTCAGCCGAAGCAGAGGTAGAACAAGTTCTAGCCGATTGGGATACTCCAGTTGATATCGAGAATGCCACAATTACTAACATTGTATTCGACAAATCTCACTTACTGGTAAGTGTCAATGTATCATCTGTTGATAGAATTGTTCTAGTTGATCGAGAGTCTACTGACTACCGCCTGCTTGGTGACGGTAAATATTCTTCCTACGACCCTTCTATTCGAGATGGTATTGTTGCATGGGCGATGAAAGATCATCTAAATCCATCAAGCCCAATTGAAGAATACTTTGATGGCGAAATATTCTACATGGATATTGCTGAGAATTTTACCCATGTACTTACCGCAGATGAGGTCGATCAATGGGGACCGATAGTTTTGGAAGACCATTTGGTATACTTTGAGGAATCTAATGATGGAGTAATTATTCAAGTACATAGTTGGGAGCC